>JBAZRQ010000280.1:0-4182 GCA_041662925.1 Nocardioides sp.
AGGGGATCGCGCTGCACCTGCCGTTGGCCCAGGGCTCCCACCTGTCCGAGGTCAGCCGGCTGATGAACGACGTCGTCGCCGCTGGCCTGGACACCCTCGGCGAGCGCTGGTCGCCCACCATCTGGGTCAGCCACCTCACCGACGCCGAGCTGGCCTCGCTCCGGGCGTCGTACGCCGACTTCGCGGTGCGGCCCCGGATCGGCACCAACCTGTGGCTCGGCGACCGCGGCGCGCTCCGGGTCACCTCGACGGTCCTCGACGTGCACCCCCTCGAGCGCGGCGACGCGTTCGGCTACCGCGCCCGCACCGCTCCCAAGAGCGGCCACCTGCTGGTCGTGAGCGGCGGCACCGCCCACGGCATCGGGCTCGAGGCACCCACCGGCGAGTCGTCGATCAAGGCCCGCGCCGCCACCCTGGCCCGCGGCGGACTCGACGCGGTCGGCTTCGTCCGGTCGCCGTTCTCGATCGACGGCAAGCAGCGGCTGTTCGCGGAGCCGCCGCACATGCAGGCATCCATGCTGTTCCTGCCGATGGGCGCCCACGTGCCCGAGATCGGCGACCAGATCGACGTCCGGGTGCGCTACACCGCGACGGCGTTCGACCGCGTCGTCGTCACCTGAGGAGTCCGCTCCACCGGGTCGTGGTGCGGCCACAGGACGTCACGCACCACGATCACCACCAGGTAGAGCTCGCACGCCATCCGCAGGATGATCGCCACCCAGTAGAACCCGGCGTCACCGCCGCGGGCGGGCTCGAGGAAGCCCCCGAGGTACCACCACACGGAGGCGAAGTAGACGATCTCGCCGGCCTGCCACACCAGCTGGTCGCGCCACCGGGGTCGGGCCAGCACGGCGAGCGGCAGCAGCCACAGGACGTACTGCGGCGAGTAGACCTTGTTGACCAGCAGGAAGCCGGCCACGATCAGGAAGCCGAGCTGCGCGAAGCGCGGCGTCTCGGGGGCCAGCATGCCGAGCGCGAACACGCCGACGCACCACGCCGCGAAGAACGCCCAGGACCAGGCGTTGATGGTGTGCGCCTCGATCCCGAGGTCGCCGGCCTGGTCGATGACCAGCCAGATCGAGCCGAGGTCGGCGGTGCGGTCGGAGTTGAACTGCCAGAACACCTTCCACTGCTCGCTGCTCGCGAGGTACGCCGGCGCGTTGGTCAGCACCCAGGCGACGACAGCGCTCCCGACGACCGTCGCCAGGTCGCGCACGCGCCGGTCGCGCAGGCAGATCACCAGCAGCGCCCCCAGCAGGAACAGCGGGAACAGCTTGGTCGCCGTACCCAGCCCGATCAGCACACCGGTGAGCACCGGCCGGTCGCGCGCCCACGCCCACAGGGCCCCCGCGACCATGGCCACCGCGAGCAGGTCCCAGTTGATCAACGCGGTGAGCGCCAGCGTCGGCGCGAGCGCGAACATCGCGGCGTCCCAGGGCCGGCGCCGGTTGACCCCCGCCAGCAGGCCGGCGGCGAGGATCGTGACCGCCGCCAGCCCGACCGCGTTGACCACGACGTAGAGCCGGCCCTCGGACATCACCTCCGGGTCGCCCTGCAGGCCGCCGACGGTCTGCTGGTAGCGGGGCTCGAGCGAGGGCGAGCCGTTGAGCCAGTGGGTGACGTAGGAGGTGCCCCACGCCCAGTAGGAGATCCCGACGGGGTACTCCATCGGGTCGTAGCGAGCCCGGGTCTGCTCGTCGTCGGTGTAGGGGAAGGTGCGCTCGGCGAAGCCGCGCAGCGTGTAGAGGAACGGCAGGTCGGAGTAGCACATCTGCGAGTAGCGGGTGTCGCCCTCGCCCCAGGTGTCCTCGGCGCACGGTGCCTTCTGCAGCAGGCCGAGCGCGAAGCCCACCGCCGCCAGCAGCAGCACTACGCGCAGCGGCGTCCACCACCGCGGGCGGCCCGCGCGGGCGCCGACCGGGCCGCCGACGCTCTCGCTGAGGGCGGCGACCACCGCGTCGTCCTGGGTGGGGTGCACGTGACCCGGAGCCTGACTCGGGCCCTGACCCGAACCGTCGTCCGCCACTGGTGTCCCCTTCACCGGCTTGGTTCTACCAGAGCCGCACGCGTCAGGCGTCGTACGACGAGCGGTAGGCCACCGTCCGCGCGGCTCCGCTCGGCGAACCGGACGCACCGCCGCTCGGCGGCGGCCCGCTGCTCGGCGGCGGGTCGGACGGCGGCGGCGTGCTGCAGCCGCCGATCAGGTCGCACGACGGCGTCGGCGTCGGGGTCGGCGTCGGGGTCGGGGTCGGCGTCGGGGTGGGCGTCGGAGTCGGCGTAGGCGTGGGCGTAGGCGTCTCCGACGGCGTCTTGGTCGGCTTCGGCTTCTTGGTCGACGGCGGCGGGGGAGGCGGCGTGGGCTCGTGGCCGTCGTCGGGGGCCTCGCCGTCGACGTAGACCGGCTCGGCGAGCTCGAGGATCTCGGTGCCCTCGAGCGCGCGCTCCATGACCGCGGTCCACGTGGCCGTCGGGTAGTCGCCGCCGTAGAAGCTGGGCAGCCAGTCGTCGAGCGGCTCGGCTCCCTTGCCACGCACGTAGACGACCGAGGTCGCCAGCTGCGGGGTGAAGCCGGTGAACCACGACGACACGACCCGGCCCTCGTCGTTGGTGGAGGTGCCGGTCTTGCCGGCAGCCGGCCGGCCCAGCGCCTGCGCGTCCGAGCCGGTGCCGTCGGACGTGGCGATGACCTGCTCCAGCGCGTAGGAGACGTCGGCGGCGATGTCGACGTCGAGCGCCTTCTCGGTGTTGTTCTTGTGCCGGTAGACCGTCTCGCCGTCCTGGTCGACGACCTTCTCGATGACGTACGGCTCCGCAGCCTCGCCGCCGTTGGCGATGGTCGCGTAGGCGTTGGCCATGTTGATCGGGCTGACGGTCGCGCTGCCGAGGGCGACCCCCACGTTAGGCTCGAGGCCCGGCGTCGAGCTGGGGATGCCCTCCGTCTTCTTGGTGGCCTTCGCCGGCGGGATGCCGAGGTCGTTGGCCGTCTCGATGACCTGTTCGGGGCCGTCGGGGATGCTGTTGGTCAGGTCGATGAAGGCCGTGTTGATCGACTGCTGGGTAGCGGTGATCAGGTCGACCTGGCCGAACGACTCGTCGCCCTGGTTCTCGAACTCGGTGTCGCCGATCTCGATCGGGCTGTTGCCGTCGAAGGTGTCCTTGAGCGAGTAGCCGGCCTTGATCCCGGCCGCCAGCGCGAACGGCTTGAGGATGGAGCCGGCCTGTCCGCCGGCGACGGCCCAGTTGAGCTGCGACTGCAGGTAGTCCTGCCCGCCGTAGAAGCCGCGCACGGCGCCGGAGCCGGGCTCCACGCTGGCCACGCCGACATGCAGCTGCTTGTCCCCGAACCCCTCGGGACGCGCCTCGATCACTCCCTGCTTGGCCGCGTCCATCGCCTTCTCGGTGAAGGTCGTGGTGATCCGCAGGCCCTGGCCGTCGATCTCCTCGTCCTCGAACCCGAGCCGGTTCAGCTCGTCGCGCACCAGCTTGAGCATGTGCCCCTTCTGGTCGCCGTAGGTGCTCTCGGCTTCGATCTTGGGGAACTTCGGCAGGCTCTGGCTGGCCTTCTCGGCCTCCTCGGCGTCGAGCTCATCCATCTCGACCATGCCGTCGAGGACGAACTGGAAGCGGCCCTTGAGCTCTGCGCGGGCGTCCTTGCCGTTGGCCGGGTCGAACCGGGTCGGGTTGTTGAGCACGCTGGCCAGGACCGCCGACTGCTTGAGGCTCAGCTCTTTGGCCGGCTTGTTGAAGTAGGCGAACGCTGCCGCCTGGACGCCGTAGGCGCCGCGGCCGAAGTAGATGGTGTTGAGGTAGCCCTCGAGGATCTCGGACTTGGTCTGCTGGCGCTGGACCTTGAGCGAGAGGATCGCTTCCTTCGCCTTGCGCGTCAGGGAGCGCTCCTGCGTGAGGTAGAGGATCTTGACGTACTGCTGCGTGATCGTCGACGCGCCCTGGGTGCTGTTGCCCTTGGCGTTGCTGAAGGCGGCGCGCAGGATGCCCTTGGGGTCGATGCCCTTGTCGGTCCAGAAGCTGCGGTTCTCGGCCGCGACCACGGCGTCCTTGAGGCTCTCCGGCATCTCGCTGAGCGGGATCGAGTCCCGGTCCTGGACCGCGAACTTGCCGAGCTCCGTCTTGCCCCCGTCGTAATAGACGAACGAGGTCTCGGTCTGGAAGTCCTCGTTGGGG
>JBAZRQ010000281.1:0-4171 GCA_041662925.1 Nocardioides sp.
CGACGGCCGGCCCGCGCTGCTGGCCGGGTGCGGCGTGCGGGTGGAGTTCTGGGAGGAGGGTGTCGACGGCGAGCTGCACCACCCCCCGGGCCAGGAGGCGCCGATGGTCGAGCCGGCCGCCGACGCACCCCGGCTCGTCGTGGACGCGGTCGTGTCGGCCGGCACCGGGGGCCGCGAGGAGCTGCGCCACGTGCTGCGCAGCGTCCACCTGTTCGCTCCCTGGGTACGCCGGATCCACGTGGTCGGCGCCGGTCCGGCGCCCGCGTGGCTCGATGCCTCCCACCCGATGCTCGAGCTGGCCGACGGCCCGGTCGGGATCCCCGAGGCGCCGGGCCTGGCCGAGCGGCTCCTCCACCTCGACGACCACACCTTCCTGGGCCGGCCGATCCGCCCGGAGCGGTGGTTCTCCCCGGGAGGCCAGGTCGGTCACGCCGCCGTCGACGTGAGCCTGGCCGATGTCCAGCGCCGGCTGGGCGACCTCCTCGAGCGCGACCAGGACTGCTTCCGGCTGGTCGAGCTCCACCCGCCGGCCCGCGCCCCCGAGGTCGTCGACGCTCTCGTGCGCGGCTTCCTCGACGACTACTTCCCCGTGCCCGCGCCGTGGGAGCGGGGCTAGAGCTCCCGCAGCAGGGCGACGAGCGCGGCTCCGTTGCGGTCGAAGTCGAAGGACCACGGCGACTGGAACGCCTCGTAGGACCACCCGCCCTCGGGGTGCGCGATCTCCGCGGGGCTGAAGAAGTAGGCGATGGCGGCACCGTGCACGGCCGCGAACAGGTGCTCGTTGCGCGCGTCGTAGGACTCCTGGCTCAAGACGATCACCTGCTCGGCCCGGTGGGCGTAGGCGAGGTTGAACATGCCGGTGCCCGCGAACCCGGCAACGACCCGCGCACCCGCGAAGACCGCGGCCTGCTCCGGTTGGCTGAGGCCGCCCGGGAGGACGATCTCGAACCCGGCGTCGGCGAAGAGCGCCTCCACGGCCTCGACGTTGCGGCACGGACGGCCGCCCTCGCGGCGGCTGACGAAGATCCGCTCGGACGCCACCCGGTCCGGCTGGACCATCCCCTCCCGAAGCCGGTCCCAGACCTCGGTGATGCCCGGGTGGGCGTAGAACGGGTCCTGGTTGTGCCACATCGGCGCCGCGGCGACCAGGGTGCCGACCTTGACCGGGCCGTCCACCCGCACGATGTCGGCGGGGTCGACGCCGTACCTCGTCAGCAGCTCGATGTCCGGCGGGACCCGGCCGGTGCCGGCGTAGCGCGGGTGGGTCCGGCTGAGCAGCTTCAGGTCCGGGTCGGCCGCCTTGGCGGTCTCCCATCCCCACAGCTTGCTCAGCGCCTCGGTCATCAGGTGCCCGTAGTGGCCGGTGTTGACGTAGTCGAAGTGGTAGTAGGCACCGGTCAACCGGTCGGCCTGCGGGAGGTTGGGTAGCTGCCCCTTCCGCCCCTGCTTCGGTCGGGCGAACCCTCCGCGCACGTCGACCAGCCGCGGATGGTCGAGCCGGTCGGCCAGGTGCCAGCGGAACGAGTCGGGCAGCAGCACCCCGTCGGCGTAGACAAGCGCCCCGGGGGTCAGCGTGAGGTCACCGGTGTAGCGGCGCAGCTGGAGGGGCGGGTAGCGCATCTCGGCATCGAGGCCCCGGCCTCCGCCGCCATGCACGACGACCCGCGGTGGAGGTGGGAGCACGCCACCGGGGAGTACGGCGAGCTCCGTGGCGGTCAGGTCGCCCGCGCGGCGGTTGACCAGCTGGGTCGCCTCCTCGTGCCGGAGCTTGAGCAGGGTCTCGGGCCCCTTCACCACGCCGACCAGCCGCTCGTCGGACCACACCCGCGAGACCAGGCCGCGCGGGGCCAGCGTGGTCTCGAGATCGCGACCCGCGTCGATGGCCCGGCGATCCACGACGTACATCCCGCCGGGCACGAGATGGGGCACCAGGTCGCGTAGCTGGCGTCGGTGCTGGGCGGGCGACGCAGGCGACAGGACGACCACGAGATCGACGGGGCCGTTGTGGCGCAGGATCCGGTCGCGCTGGGCGAGCCAGCGCGCGTCGCGCACCAGGAGCCTTGCCTCGGGGAACGCCCGGCGCACCGCCCGCACCTCGGGGCTGTCGCGCCCGTCGGGCCCGCAGAACACCGCCACGAGCGGCGGCCGCTCGCCACGGACCGGGAGCGGCAGGCGCCTCAGTGCCGCCGCCAGACCGCGGTCCTGACGCGGTGTCCTCACCTGTTCCGGAACGCGCACCCCATGCACCCCCCCTCTCCCACGCCTGCGGCGCTGTTACCGAACGTTATCCGTCCTGTGGATGTTCTGTTGCCATCGGGTGTAGGACGCCTCCTTAGGTTTTGTAAACCGGCACCACAAATGTCGGGACTACGGAGGATCGGGACCTCGCGCATCCGGGGGGATGGCGCGGACGGACCCGATCCACCGGAGAGCGTTTGTTCTCACGAAGCGCTGGAGGGGCACTTCACACGCACTCGGGGGAGTGCACGAGGACATTGTTGGATGGAACCCCGCACGACGCCTCGCGGAGGGTGCGTCGAGTGGGGTTTCAGCCATTTTGCCCCCGGCTCAGGGCTCGACCCGGTTGCCCGACTCGTCCCAGTGCGCCGCGACCTTCTTGCTCGGCTGCACCCGTGGCGGCTCCCCCGGCATCTTCGGGTGGTCCGGCGGGTAGTTCAGCTCGCCGCCCGGCAGCTCCTCCCACAGCGCCAGCAACGGCTCCAGGGAGTAGGCCTCGTCGTCGATGGTCGCCCAGGGGTCTCCGTCAGCGAGCCGCTCCGGCACGGTGAACAGGTTGAAGACGCTCGGGTCGCTCACGCCGGCCAGCTCGTCCCAGTGCAGCGGGGTGGAGACGGGCGCCCCAGGGATCGGCCGCAGCGAGTACGCCGAGGCGATCGTGCGGTCGCGGGTGTTCTGGTTGAAGTCCACGAAGATCCTTTCGCCGCGCTCCTCCTTCCACCACGCCGTGGTCACCTGGTCGTCGCGCCGCTCCAGCTCGCGGCCCAAGCCGATCGCGGCGTGCCGCACGTCGGCGAACTCCCAGTCGGGCCGGATCCGGACGTAGACGTGCACCCCCCGGTTACCCGAGGTCTTCACGAACCCGCGCAGCCCCAGCTCCTCGAGCAGCTCCCCCGCGACCCCGGCCACCCGGGCGGCGTCCCCGAACGTCGTACCGGGCTGCGGGTCGAGGTCGATCCGCAGCTCGTCGGGCCGGTCGACGTCGGCGCGCCGCACGGGCCAGGGGTGGAAGGTGAGCGTGCCCATGTGGGCGCACCAGACCGGCACCGCGATCTCGGTCGGCACGATCTCGTCGGCGGTGCGCCCGGACGGGAACGTCACCTCGGCGGTCTCCAGGTAGTCGGGCGCGCCCTTGGGCACCCGCTTCTGGTAGAACGCGTCGGCCTTCTCCCCCGGGCGCCCGGTGGCCAGCTTGATCTCCGGCCGCACGCCGGCAGGCCAGCGCTCCAGGGCCGTCGGGCGATCCTTCAGCGCCCGCATCAGGCCGTCGCCGACGCCGGCGAAGTACTCCGCCACCATCAGCTTGGTGACCTCGGGGGTGCGGTCGGTGGCCTCGTAGATCACCCGGTCAGGACTGGACACGCGCACCGCGCGTCCCCCTGCGTCGACCTCGGCGGCAGGCGGCTTGGGCATGCGCCCCAAACTAGCGCGACCGGACCACCGTGGGCTGGAACGTCGGGCGGCGGTCGAGGTCGTCGCGGCCGGGGCGGACGAACTCGAAGGCCGCGGTCGTGACCAGCACCCAGTCGTCGACCACGTCGTCCTGGCCGAGCGCCGGCTCGCCGAGACCGGCGTACGCCGCCAGCAGCGCCGAGGCGCAGGCCTCGTGCGTGGGCGGGAAGTGGAAGGCGTTGCGGCCCTCCTCGCGCGCCGTGCCGAGGAACGCGATCGGCCGGCCGAGGCTGGCCCCGCACACGCCACAGACCCGGCTCAGGGCGCACTGCGTCACCCGTCGCTTGTCGAGGTCACGGGGTGACGAGCAGGCGAACGGCACCGGCACCCCGAGCCGCGGGTCGCGCGGCAGCTCGGCGAACGTCGTGGGCGCAGCGTCCATCAGTCGTGCTCCCGCTCGCGCGGGCTGCGGGAGTAGGCACCGAGCTCGCGACGGCGCGGCTGGCGCTCCGCGTCGGAGCGACGCTTGTGGTCGTACGAC
>JBAZRQ010000282.1:0-4170 GCA_041662925.1 Nocardioides sp.
GAGCTGGTCGTGATGGTGAGGGTCGCGCGGGTCGCCGGACGCGCCGAGGGGCACCACCCACGCACTGGCGTCACGGTCGGCGAGGTCCCACACGTAGCGGGCGACCGAGCCGCGGTAGGCGTCGTCGGAGATCCCCGGCAGCGAGCCGGTGCAGCGCACGCAGTCGCTGTCACCGCTGACCGGCATGACCGGCACGGGCGGCGGGACCAGCCCGTCGCCGTAGATCTCGAACGCATGCACCGGCGTCACGATGTGGCTCTCACCCCAGGTGACGTCCACGCCGTCGCTCTCGGCCAGTGCCTCGCGGGCGAGCGCCGCCAGGTCGATCCCGTACGGCGTTCCGTGCGCCACCAGGGTCGGCAGGGCGAGCCCGACCCGGGTGGTGACGTCGAGCCACGGGAGGAAGAGCGGGTCGTGGCGCGGCTCGTGCAGCGGCGCGAAGACCGGGTCCGCCGCGATCCTGCGGACCAGTGCCGAGCGCCAGGCCGCGAAGGCGCCCGCGTGCCGTGAGCCGGCGTCCATCCGGCCGTCCCAGTCCCCGAAGGCGCCGGGAACCAGCGTGCGCAGGGTCGCCACCGTCGCGAGGAGCGAGTCGTCGTGGATCGCCACGAAGTCGTCTCCGGTGAGGTCGGTGCGCCCGTCCAGGAGCGCGTGGATGCGCTGGGCCCGGTAGGGCGGCGCGAACACCCGTCCCACCCGGTCGCTCTCGGGGCCACGGCGCTCGTTGGCGGTGACCACCTGGCCGTCGGCCGGCACGTCGGCACGGTGGGCCTCGTCGAGCCAGCCGCTCCACCCCGTCGCCGGGTCGAGGGCGGGCACGACGCCGCGCCGGTTGGCCTCGTCGCGCAGCGGGACCCGGCCGGCGAGCCGGTAGCGCACGGCGCCGTGGCGGTCGGCGATGACCACGTTGTTGACCGGCTCGACCCAGCGGTCGAGGGCCAGGTCGACGTCGTCGACGGTGCGCGCGCGCAGCAAAGGCAGGATCGCGTCGAAGCCCAGGTCACCGAGCACCGTCGAAGCGGCGCGCAGGCTCAGACCGTCCTCGAAGACCTGGCCGCGCGGCGTCACGACCACCTCGACCTCGACGGGGTCGGAGCCGCGGACCGGGACCGTCTCGACCCACCGCTCCACCACGTCGTACGGCGTGGGCTCGGCGTAGACGTCCTGGTAGTCGCCGCAGGCGTTGGTGATCGCCCACGCCACGTCGCCGGCGTGCGCGAAGTGCGGCACCCCGGGGACCCCCGGGAACGCCAGTCCCACCACGTCGAAGGGGTCGTCGGGGTCCTCGCACGCGAGGCGCACCTGCTGATAGACGCCCGGAGCCTCGATCACCCGGTGCGGGTCGCCACCGATGAGCGGCCGGCCGGACGACGTCCGCGCGCCGCCGACCGCCCAGGCGTTGCTGCCACTGACGAGCGGACCCTCGTGGGAGAGCAGTGCGGCGTCGTCGCCGAGGACGTCGTGGGCCCGCTGGGCCCAGAGCTTGGCGCCGAGGTTGACGAAGAGCAGGTGCTGCGCGAGGAACACCGCCAGCGGCGTCCACTCCTCCCACGGCTGGGCCTCGAGCGCGAGCACCTCGAGCTCGGGGACGTCGGTGCGCAGGCCGGCGTTGAGGCCGTCGACGTACGCCGCGACGAACGCCCGAGTCTCGTCCCCGAGTGCCGCGTGGGCGCGGCGCGCCGTGTGGGCGATCAGGGTGCGGCGCGCGAACCGGTCCCAGCCGAGCGCCGTGTCCCCGAAGGCCTCGGCGGTGGTGCCGGTCGCGCGTCGGCGAAGCCACTCGAGCTGCCAGGTCCGGTCGTGCGCGGTGACCTCGCCCTGGCCGCGGGCGAGGTCCAGCACCGAGTCGGCCCGGACATGGGGGACGCCGTACGCGTCACGGTAGGTCCGGGCCATGGTCGATCGACCCTAGCTCAGGCCGGGATGTGCCCGAAGCGGCCCTTCTGGAAATCCTCGTAGGCCTGCATGACCTCGGACTTGCTGTTCATCACGAAGGGGCCGGCCCAGGCCAGCGGCTCTCGGATCGGGCGACCGCCGACCACGATCACGTCCAGCTTCGGCGAGCGGCTCTCCTGGCTGCCGTCCGCGGCGACCGTGAGGTAGTCACCGGCGCCGAGCACGGCCGACTGGCCCATCCGGATCGGGCGACGGTCGACGCCGACGGTCCCGCTGCCGTTGAGCACGTAGACGAGGGCGTTGAAGTCGACGTCCCACGGAAGCTCCAGGCGGGCGCCGGGCTCGATGCTGGCGTGCACCAGCGCCATCGGCGTGTACGTCGTACCGGGGCCGACGTGGCCGTCGACGGTGCCGGCGATGACCCGGACCAGTGCGCCGGCGTCGGCCGACGCGAGCAGCTGGACCTCGCCGGAGCGGATGTCCTGGTAGCGCGGGTCGTTCTTCTTGGCGTCGCGCGGCAGGTTGACCCACAGCTGGATCCCGTGGAACAGCCCGCCCTGCTGGACGAGCCACTCGGGCGGGGCCTCGATGTGGAGCAGGCCGGAGCCGGCGGTCATCCACTGGGTGTCGCCGTCGGTGATGGTGCCGCCACCACCGTGGGAGTCCTGGTGGTCGAAGGTGCCGTCGATGATGTAGGTGACGGTCTCGAAACCGCGGTGCGGGTGCCACGAGGTGCCCTTCGGCTCGCCCGGGGCATACTCCACCTCGCCCATCTGGTCCATCATGATGAACGGGTCCAGCTGGGCCAGGTCGATGCCGGCGAAGGCTCGACGGACGGGGAAGCCCTCGCCCTCGTAGCCCTGCGGGGCGGTGGTGATCCCCCACACGGGTCGCGGCTGGTCGCCCAGCCCCGGCGCGCGGAGGCGGTCGAGAACGGTCAGGTCGTCGACGGTGACTGCGGGCATGTTGCCCACCTCCTTCAGGTCACCTGGTCAACGGTAGTTGAATATTGGATATTCCGCTCAGGTGACGACCGGGAGCCGCACCCGGAAGGTCGTGCCCTCCCCCGCCTCGGAGGTGAAGTCGATGGTGCCGCCGTGCTTCTCCACGATGGCGCGGGTGATCGACAACCCCAGCCCGCTGCCCGGGATCGCGTGCTTCTGGGCCAGCGTCGAGCGGAAGAACCGGTTGAACAGCTGCGCCTGCTCCTGGTGCGGCACGCCGATGCCGGAGTCGGACACCGCGATCACCGCCTCGCTCCCCTCCACGTGGAGGCCGACGTAGATCGACCCGCCGTCGGGGGTGAACTTCACCGCGTTGCTCAGCAGGTTGAGCGTGACCCGCTCGATCATGTCGCGGTCGCCGAGCAGCGGGACGGGCTCCTCGGGCAGGTGGAGCGAGACCGTCAGCGGCCGCTCCTGCCAGGCGGGCGAGACCACGCCGTACGCCGCCCGGACCGCCTCGCGCAGGTCGAAGACCCGGTCGACGTAGTCGAACCCGTCGTTGTCGACGCGCGAGAGGGTGAGCAGGTCGTCGATCAGCCCGAGCAGCCGCTGGGTGTTGTCGGAGACCCGGTGCACGGCCTTGTTCTGGTCGGCGGTCAGCGACCCGTAGGCACCCTCGCCGAGCATCTCGAGGTAGCCCAGGATGCTGGTCATCGGAGTGCGGAGCTCGTGGCTGACGCTGGAGACGAACGCGTCCTTGACCGAGTCGACCTCACGCAGCCGGTCGACCGCCTGGCGCTCCGCCTCGAGCGCCTCCTCCAGGGCGCGCTGCGCCTCGATCTGGTCGGTGACGTCCTCGGACGTGCTGACGTAGCCGGTGGTCCGGCCCCGGTCGTCCACCAGGCGGGAGAGCGTTATCGCGTGCGTGCGCTCCGTGCCGTCCTTGCGGCGGAAGCGGATGAACGAACCCGCGGAGCCGGGCTTGGTCATCTCCAGCACGACGTCGAGGAAGTTGGCGCGGACCCCGAGCTCTTTGGCCTTGTCGCCGATCGCTCCCTCGCTGTGGAACATGGTCGTGTGCTCGCCGAGCACCTCGGAGGCTTCGTAGCCGAGCAGCCTCGCGGCGCCGGGGTTGAACAGCGTGATCCGGCCGTCCTGGTCGGTGCCGATGATGGCGATGCCGGTCGCCCCGTCGACGATCCGCTGCACGATGTCGCGCTCCGCGGCCGACTCGCGGGCGGTGGCGATCTGCTGGCCGACCCGGATCATCAGCGGGACGACGATCACCGCGCAGGTCATGGCGAACAGCGCGAGCAGCACGCCTCGGATG
>JBAZRQ010000283.1:0-4157 GCA_041662925.1 Nocardioides sp.
CGGCACCGACCACGTGGCGGTTGACCCGCGCGATCTCGACCCGGTCGAGGTCGCGCGGGTGCTCGGCCACGTCAAGGGGGACCACCTGAAGAAGGTGATGCGGTCCGGGTTCCGGCACGTCGTCCTCGACGAGATCTTCCGCCGGCTGCCCGAGTTCGTGAACGACCGCAAGGCCCGCAACGCCGACGTCACCGTGGGCTTCCGGCTCCTCGGCAGCCCGTCCGGCGAGATCGAGCGCTACGTCGTACGGGTCCGTGACGGCGCCGCGACGGTCAGCGTGGGCGACGACGGCAGCGAGCGCGACGCGACCGTGACCTGCGAGGCCCACGACTTCCTGCGGCTGGCGACGGGTCACCTCAGCGCGGTCAGCGGTGTCCTGCGCGGACAGCTCAAGGTCAAGGGCGACCGGTCCAAGGCGCTGCAGCTCAGCTCGGTCCTGGACATCCCGAGCGCGCGCTGACCACCCCCCTGCCACCCACTAGATTGGCCACGTGTTCTCACGCAGCTCCACCGCCGGCAAGGCGCTGAGTGTTGCGCGCAAGGCGTTCCTGACCGTGATCGGCATCCAGCTCGGTGTCGCGATCGTGATGTCGCTGGTCGACTCCTACCGCCGCCGCGGCAAGAAGCCCAAGCCCTTCCCGGTCACCGCGCCCAGCACGGTGACGGTCGGCGACGGCACCGTGACGACGTACACCTACGGCCGCGACCTCTACGAGGACATGCTCGCCGCCATCGACGGCGCGCAGCGCCAGATCCTGCTCGAGACCTACATCTGGAAGGGTGACGAGACCGGTGAGCGCTTCAAGTCCGCGCTGGCCGCGGCCGCCGACCGGGGCGTGGAGGTCTACTGCATCTACGACGGCTTCGCCAACCTCGTGGTGTCGCCGGTGTTCAAGCGGTTCCCCGACAACATGAAGGTGCTGCGCTACCCGCTCTACGCCGCCGGATGGCGGTTCTTCGACGTCGCCCGCTACGGCCGCGACCACCGCAAGATCCTGGTCGTCGACGAGAGCGTCGGCTTCGTCGGCGGCTACAACATCGGCTCGGCCTACGAGACCGAGTGGCGCGACACGCACGTGCGGATCACCGGGCCCGCGGTGTGGGACCTCAAGCGCGCCTTCGCCGACTTCTGGAACCTCAACCGGCGCCGCCGGATCCGGGCCAGCGAACGCCCGCTGCTGCTCGAGACCGCCTCGACCTGGGAGCCGCACATCCGGGTGCAGCGCAACGTCCCGCGGCTGTGGATGTTCCCCATCCGCTCGATGTACATCGAGGCGATCAACCGGGCCAGCCGCAACATCTGGATGACCACGGCCTACTTCACCCCCGACCAGGACTTCGTCGACGCGATGCGGCACGCCGCGCTGCGCGGGGTCGACGTACGCCTGCTGCTGCCGTTGAAGTCCAACCACATCTTGGCCGACTGGATCTCGCGCGGCTACTTCAGCCAGCTGCTCGCCTCCGGGGTCCGGGTCTTCCGCTACCAGGGCGCGATGATGCACGCCAAGACCGCCACCGTCGACGGCACCTGGACCACGGTCGGCACCGCCAACATCGACCGGCTCAGCCTGCAGGGCAACTACGAGATCAACGTCGAGGTGATCGACGAGCAGCTCGCCAAGCGGCTCGAGGAGGTCTTCGCCACCGACCAGTCCAACTGCCTCGAGCTCACCAGCGGTGAGTGGGAGGCGCGCGACCTGCACCGCAAGTTCACCGAGTACTTCCTCGCGCCCCTCCGCCCGCTGCTCTGAAGCCGGCCCGGAGGCCACTGTCGGTGGCCGCCCGTAGGCTGGATCCATGCGTCCAGTCACCGATCTCGAGCGTCGCGTCGCTCCGTTCAAGGTGGTCGCCGACTACCAGCCCAGCGGCGACCAGCCGGCGGCGATCAAGGAGATCACCCGGCGGATCAACGGCGGCGTCCAGGACGTCGTGCTGCTGGGCGCCACGGGCACCGGCAAGACCGCGACCGTGGCCTGGGTGGCCGAGCAGGTGCAGCGCCCGATGCTCGTCATGCAGCCCAACAAGACGCTCGCCGCCCAGTTCGCCAACGAGCTGCGCCAGCTCTTCCCTGACAACGCGATCGAATACTTCGTCTCCTACTACGACTACTACCAGCCCGAGGCCTACGTCCCCCAGACCGACACCTACATCGAGAAGGACTCCTCCATCAACGAGGAGGTCGAGCGGCTGCGCCACTCGGCGACCAACTCGCTGCTGACCCGCCGCGACGTGATCGTGGTGTCGACGGTGTCGTGCATCTACGGTCTCGGCACCCCGCAGGAGTACGTCGACCGCATGTTGCGGCTGCGAGTGGGCGACGAGCGCGACCGCGACTCGATCCTGCGGCAGCTGGTCGAGATCCAATACACGCGCAACGACATGAGCTTCACCCGCGGCACCTTCCGGGTGCGCGGCGACACCCTCGAGATCTTCCCGGTCTACGAGGAGCACGCCGTGCGGATCGAGTTCTTCGGCGACGAGATCGAGCGGCTGATGACGCTGCACGCCGTCACCGGCGAGGTGATCACCGAGGACCAGGAGCTCTACGTCTTTCCGGCCACCCACTACGTCGCCGGCCCCGAGCGCATGGAGCGCGCGATCCGCGGCATCGAGCTCGAGCTCGACGACCAGCTCGCGACGTTCGAGAAGCAGGGCAAGCTGCTCGAGGCGCAGCGGCTGCGGATGCGCACGACCTACGACGTCGAGATGATGCGCCAGGTCGGCTCGTGCTCCGGCATCGAGAACTACTCGATGCACATGGACGGGCGCTCCCCGGGCTCGGCGCCCAACTGCCTGCTCGACTACTTCCCCGAGGACTACCTCACGATCATCGACGAGTCCCACGTCGCGGTGCCCCAGATCGGCGGCATGTACGAAGGCGACATGTCGCGCAAGCGCAACCTGGTCGACCACGGCTTCCGGCTGCCGAGCGCCATGGACAACCGGCCGCTGCGCTGGGAGGAGTTCCTCGACCGGATCGGCCAGACCATCTACCTCTCGGCCACCCCGGGCAACTACGAGCTCGACAAGGTCACTGGTCCTGATGGTCAGGCAGACACGGTCCAACAGATCATCCGCCCGACCGGCCTGATCGACCCCGAGGTGGTCCTCAAGCCGACCAAGGGCCAGATCGACGACCTGATCCACGAGATCCGCGTCCGCTCCGAGAAGCACGAGCGGGTCCTGGTCACGACCCTGACCAAGAAGATGTCCGAGGACCTCACCGACTACCTCCTCGACGCCGGCATCCGCACCCGCTACCTCCACTCCGAGGTCGACACCCTCAAACGGATCGAGCTGCTGCGCGACCTGCGGCTCGGCGACTACGACGTCCTGGTCGGGATCAACCTGCTCCGCGAGGGCCTCGACCTGCCCGAGGTGTCGCTGGTCGCGATCCTCGACGCCGACAAGGAGGGCTTCCTGCGCTCCGACAAGTCGCTGATCCAGACCATCGGCCGCGCCGCGCGCAACGTGTCCGGCCAGGTCCACATGTACGCCGACAAGGTCACGCCGTCGATGGCGAAGGCGATCGACGAGACCAACCGCCGCCGCGCGATCCAGGTCGCCTACAACACCGAGCACGGCATCGACCCGACCCCGCTGCGCAAGAAGATCGCCGACATCACCGAGATGCTCGCCCGTGAGGACGAGAACACCCAGGAGCTGCTCCAGACCTGGGCCGGCACCGCCGCCCAGGGCCGCGCCGGGGGAGTCAAGGCCAGGCAGCCGGTGCCGGGGCTGTCCAAGGCCGCCTCCGGGAAGCCTGCCTTGGACCTCGCCGGCCTGCCGAGCTCGGAGCTGGCCGCGCTGATCCAGGAGCTGACCGACCAGATGAAGGGGGCGGCCGCCGAGCTGCAGTTCGAGCTCGCGGCCCGCCTGCGTGACGAGATCGGCGACCTCAAGAAGGAGCTGCGACAGATGATGGAGGCCGGTGCCCGATGAGCCGCGAGATCCAGGTGACCGTCGACTGCGCCGACCCGCGTGCGCTGTCGCTCTTCTGGAACGACCTCCTCGGCTACGAGCTCCCCCCGCCGCCGCCCGGGTTCGGCTCGTGGGACGAGTTCTCCGAGACCCTCCCTCCCGAGCAGCGCAACAGCGCCTCCGCCTCTGAGGACCCCTCCGGCCAGGGCCCCCGGGTGTTCTTCCAGCGGGTGCCG
>JBAZRQ010000284.1:0-1558 GCA_041662925.1 Nocardioides sp.
TACGGAACCACTGCGGCAACTGGTCGGCGATGGCGTGCAGGACGTCGGAGTTGGTGAGCCGGGTGAGCGGGTCGAACTCGACGTGCCGCCCCGAGTGGGTGACCGGCTGGAACGCGACCGAGCGCACCGCCGGGTGGGCCAGGCCGTGACGGACCACGGCGCCGACCTCGTGCTCGTTGAGGCCCTTCTCGACTGCGGCGACCAGGGTCACCGTCAGGCCCGCCTCCGCGCAGCTGTCGAGGGCGCGCTGCTTGACCTCCCGCAGGTCACGACCGCGGATCGCCTTGTGGGTCTCGACGTCGAAGCCGTCGAACTGCAGGTAGATGTTGACCTTGTTGCCGGGGCGGTTGCGCTTCCCGAGCTCGGCGACGAAGCGCTTGTCCGAGGCCAACCGGATGCCGTTGGTGTTGAGGTTGACCGCCTTGATCGGGGACGCCTGGGCGAGGTCGATCATCTGCAGGATCTGCTTGTGGATGGTCGGCTCGCCGCCGGAGAACATGACCACCTCCGGCTCCCCCTCGGCGGCCACGAAGGCGTCGATCATCGTCTGGCACTGCTCGAGGGTGATCGAGTAGCCGTCAGGCTGGTGGCCGGAGTCGGCGAAGCAGATCGGGCAGTCCAGGTTGCAGCCGGTGTTGACCTCGATGATCCCCAGGCACGCGTGCTGCTTGTGCTCGGGGCACAGCCCGCAGTCCTGGGGGCAGCCGTCCTTCACCACGGTCTGCGTCTGCAACGGCCGCGTGCCCGGCTTGTTGAACCGCTGGGCGTCGACGTACATCTGCGCGTCGCCGTACACCCGCGCCTCGAACTCGCCATGCTCGGCGCAGCGCTTGCGGAGGAAGACCTGGTCGTCGCGGACGTTGACCTCGGCGTCGATCGTGGTCTTGCAGACCGGGCAGATCGACTTGGTCAGCTCGAGAAACACCTCGTCTCGCTCGCGGGCCGCCGTCTCGTGGGTCGTCATGCCGGGACGCTATGCCGGGTGACCGTGGGCGTTCGGTGTGCGCGGTTACATAACGCAGACAGGTCCTGGGGGATGCTCACGCCATGACCCAGACCGCCGACCGCTCGACCCGTGAGCGCGGGCTCCCCTCCGTGCGCATGGGCCTGGTCGCGGGTGCCACGGCCCTCCTCTGCTGCGTGGGCCCGACCATCCTGGCGTTGGTCGGGGTCGTCAGCGCCGGCACGGCGTTCGTGTGGGCCAACGACCTGTACGACGGCTACGCCTGGTGGTTCCGCCTCGGCGGGCTCGCACTGCTGGCGCTCCTGATCCTCGTGGCCCTGCGCCGCCGCGACCAGTGCAACCTCGGGGGTGTCCGTCGACACTGGCGGCGGCTCGCACTCGCGCTGGGCGTGGCGGTGGCGACGTACCTCTTCCTCTATGCCGTGACCACCTGGCTCGGCAGCTTCGCCTGACCCTGCTCCCTACCTCCTCAGGAGACCTCGTGACCACCTCGACCCAGACTCGTGTGCCCCTCGACCTGCTGCTGACAGACCCCGAAGGCAGGCCCGTCCGCCTCGGTGACGCGCTCGCCGCTGACCTCACCGTCGTGCAGCT
>JBAZRQ010000284.1:1568-4157 GCA_041662925.1 Nocardioides sp.
CTCGCTCCCCTCCCTCGACGCCGGCCCCCGCACGGTCGGCGGGATGGCGATCGGCGGCTCGGCGGACTACCAGGCTCAGTGGCTGCGCGACGAGCGCGGCGTGGCCCTCCCGCTCCTGCTGGACCCGGAGCACCAGGTGCGCGACGTCGTCGGCGCGGCGAAGCCCCTCGGCTGGCGGATGATGAACCCCAAGGGTGCCGCCGCCTACGCACGCTCGCTCCGGCACGGCTACCGGCCGCAGGGCATCACCCGCGACACCGTCCGCTCCCCCGGGGTGCTCGTGCTCGACCGCGACGGATGTGTGCGCTGGACCCATGTCGGCACGCGGATCGGCGACTACCCGCCGCTCGACACCGTGCGGGCGGCGCTGGCTGCCCTCTGAGTACGGCGCCGCCCGGCGCGTACCGGCGCGTGACCCAGCACGACCGTGAACCCCGGTGTCACTGCGGCGACGGCCCCGACCGGCCGCGCCCCGGCCGCACGACGAGCAATGCGGGGATCAGCAGGAGCGCGAGCAACCCGCCGGCCAGGGACAGGACGGCGAAGCTGGTGGTGGCGACGACCCATCCGGACATCGCACCGCCTCCGGCGCCGGCGAGTGCGATGAGCACGTCGACGGTCCCTTGGGTGCGAGCGCGGGAGTGGAGCGGGGTGCCGTCGATGAGCAGCGCGGTGCCGCTGATCACGCCGAAGTTCCACCCCAGCCCGAGCAGGGCGAGCGCCAGAGTGAGCAGCGCCATCGAGTCGCCGGGCGCGATGGCCGCGAGCAGCCCGGCCGCGAGGAGCGTGGCACCCGCTGCGGCGGCCATCGAGATGCGGCCCAGGCGGTCGACGAGCGCGCCGGTGACGAGGGAGGGCAGGAACATGGCGCCGATGTGGATCCCGATCACGAAGCCGACCTGTCCCAGGCTGTGACCGTGGTGGCGCATGTGGACGGGCGTCATGGTCATGATCGCGACCATCGCGATCTGGGTCAGCACCATGACTGTGGCCCCGACCAGGACCCGACGGTCCGACGTCTCGGCCCGGGCCTCTGGCTGGTCGGCCGTGGCCGACACCGGCTCGGGCGCGTGGTGCTCGTCGAGGGCCTGCGCGACGAGGAAGGGGTCCGGTCGCAGGAACACGAACAGCACGAGCCCGGCCAGGCCGAAAGCGACGGCGGCGAGCAGGAACGGGCCGGCCAGCGCGGGGATGCCGAGCGTCTCTGCGACCCTCCCGGTGGCTTCGACCGAGTTGGGGCCGGCGACCGCACCGAAGGTGGTGGCGACCATGGCCACACTGACGGCGGTGGCGCGCCGGTTGGCCGGGGCCAGGTCGGTGCCGGCGTAGCGGGCTTGGAGGTTCGTCGCGGTGCCGGAGCCGTAGATGAACAGGGAGAGGAACAGCAGCAACGGGCTGGAGATCACGGCAGCGACGACGATCCCGCTCGCGCCGACCGCGCCGGCCAGGAACCCGAGGGTGAGGCCGCGCCGTCTCCCGGCGCTCTGCGAGACCCGTCCGACCAGGTAGACGGCGAGCGCCGAGCCGAGGGTGAACAGGGCGGCCGGAAGGCCGGCGACGCTGGCACCACCCAACATGTCCTGGGCGAGCAGCGCCCCCACGGTGACTCCCGCGGCGAGACCGGCACCGCCGAAGACCTGGGACACGACGACGACGACCAGCACCTTGCGGTGGAGACGGCGACGTGCGTCGTCGGTCGCCCACTCGGCGTACTCCTGCGCCGGCGTCGCCTCGGTGGCGAGGTTGGAGCTGCTCTCCGACATGACTCTTCCTGACGCTCCGCCGCTTCGATCTGGCCCCGATCCTAGGGCCAGAAGCCTCTGACCAGAGCCATACGTCCTGCTCCGCGGAGGGCCAAGGACACCGGGCCGTCAGGGGTTCATGAAGATTCACTGAAGTTGCGCGCGATCCCGCCCGACTGGCCTCACGAGCCGACCCGACGGGGTCACGATGAGGGGTCCCGTCAAGGAGGCCTCGTGCCGGACACCAAGCGCATCACCGTCAAGGCGGCTGCCGTCAGCGTCGCATTGCTCTTCGGCATCGCCACGGCCGCCGTACCGGCGTACGGCGAACCCACCCCGAGCGCTCCCGAGCCCAGCTCGGAGACAGGCGAGCACTCGCACGACCACGCGACGACGCCGACGCCGCCTCCCGCCGAGGGTGACCACAGCGAGCACACCCCACCCGGGGGGCCCACGGAGCCCACGGGGCCCACGGAGCCCACGGACCGCCCTCGCGCCTGGGTCTTCGGTGGTTTCGCGGCCGTCAACGGGGTGGCCCTGGCCTACGCCGCCTGGCTTCGCCGGCGTACGGCGCCGGACCGCAACCGACGCAACGCGGCGCGCGCCGCCGCCCAGGCCCGCGAGGGGAGCACCCGATGAGCACGCCCACCGTCGAGAAGCCGCCGCCCGACCCGGCGGCGGACCGGCCCGACACCACGCCACCGCCGGTGGGCCGCAACCTGATGGACATCCCGGTCATCGCCCGGATCCTGCGCAGCCCTTGGTACCCCGGCGTCCTGCGGGTCCCGATCGCCGCGGTGTTCGGCCTGGTCGCCTACCAACTGCTCATGGGTCCGGACGCCGCCCA
>JBAZRQ010000285.1:0-4146 GCA_041662925.1 Nocardioides sp.
GTGCCGCTCGGCGTCACCGCCCTGTGCGCCTGGGCGGTCTGGCGGATCGGCCACCGGGTCGGTGACTCGGTCTCCGGGCACGGCCCCGACGCCCTGCGCATCGCCGACGGCGAGCGCGACTTCACGGTCCCGACGGCCACCACCCTCTTCGCCGCCGGCTACGTCGTCACCGCGGTCGTCACCGCCAGCCTGGCCGGCACCCCCGCGACCGCCCCCGACACGGGGCGGGTCATGCTGTGGTCGCTGCTGCTGAGCGTCGCCGTCGGCGCCCCGGCGATCGCGATCGGCTCCGGCCGCGCCGCCATCTGGGCGTCGTTCGTGCCGGTCTGGGTCCGGGCCGCGCTGACCGGCTGCCGCCGGATCCTGGTGACCTGGCTGGCGGTCTCGTTCGCGGTGTTCGCGCTGGCGCTGGTCCTCGACTTCAGCACCGCCGTCAACGTGATGTCCCAGCTCCACACCGATGCCGGCGACGCCACCCTCTTCACCGCCCTGAGCGCGACGGTCCTGCCCAACGCGGCGGTCTTCTCGGGCTCCTACCTGCTCGGGCCCGGCTTCACCGTCGGGGTCGGCACGCTCGTCAGCCCCGGCGCCGTGCTGGTGGGCCCGCTGCCGATGTTCCCGCTGCTCGCGGCACTGCCCGACAGCGGCGGCCCGGCCGGCTGGACGACCTACCTCGTCGCGGTGCCGTTCCTGGTCGCCGCCTGGGGCGCCGCCCGCGCCCAGGTCCGCGTCCCCACCCTGCGGTGGGAGGAGGGCGCCGCCCGCGGCTGCTTCGGCGGGGTGCTGGCCGGCCTGCTCTTCGGCATCCTCGCGGCGCTCGCCGGGGGAGCGGTGGGCCCCGGGCGGATGCGCGACGTCGGCCCGCTGGCCTTCGACGTGCTGGTCCACGCCATCACTGCGTTCGGCATCGGCGGGCTGGTCGGCGGGCTGCTGATGACCTGGTGGCAGCGCCGCGGCGCCCGGACCGACGAGACCGACCGGGACCCCGAGCCTGCCTGACCCTAGGATCGGGCCGTGTCCGGTCCCAGTCCCGCCCGCCTCGTCGTGCTCGTGTCCGGCTCGGGCACCAACCTGCAGGCGCTGCTCGACGCGAGCGCCGACCCGGCGTACGGCGCCCGGGTGGTAGCAGTCGGTGCCGACCGCGACGACATCGAGGGCCTGGCTCGCGCCGACCGTGCCGGCGTGCCGACGTTCGTCAGGAAGGTGAAGGAATTCACCACCCGCGAGCACTGGGACCGCGCGCTGGCCGACACCGTCGCCGCCTTCGAGCCCGACCTGGTGGTGCTCGCCGGGTTCATGAAGCTGGTGGGCCAGGAGTTCCACGACCGGTTCGGCGGCCGGGTCGTCAACACCCACCCCGCCCTCTCGCCGTCGTTCCCCGGCATGCACGGGCCGGCCGAGGCACTGGCCTACGGCGTGAAGGTCACCGGTTGCACGCTCTTCGTGGTCGACGACGGCATCGACACCGGCCCGATCGTCGCGCAGCGTGCCGTCGAGGTGGCCGACGGCGACACCGTCGAGTCGCTGCACGAGCGGATCAAGACCGTGGAGCGCGAGATGCTGGTGGACACCGTCGGCCGGATGGCGCGCGAGGGGTTCGTCGTCGAGGGGCGCACGGTGCGGTTCGGGGGCGGCTCGGCCCCGTTCGGTCAGGCGCCCCCGGCCCGATAGGCTGGGGCCACACGACTGGCGCGGGTGGGCAACCACCGGGGAGTGATCGTGGTACGGCCATCGTCCGCCTGGGTGGCCCTCCTTTTCCCGACCGAGGAGTGCACCTGTGAGCGACCATCAGATCCCGATCAAGCGGGCCCTGGTCTCCGTCTACGACAAGTCCGGCCTCGAGGAGCTCGTCCGCGGGCTGCACGACGCCGGCGTGGCCCTGGTCTCCACCGGAGGCTCGGCCAAGCTGATCGAGGGCCTCGGCCTGCCGGTGACCGAGGTCGCCGACCTGACCGGCTTCCCGGAGTGCCTCGACGGCCGCGTCAAGACCCTGCACCCGCGCGTGCACGCCGGGATCCTGGCCGACCGGCGCCTCGAGTCGCACGTCGCCCAGCTCGCGGAGCTCGACGTCGAGCCGTTCGACCTCGTGGTCGTCAACCTCTACCCGTTCCGCGAGACCGTCGCCTCCGGTGCCTCGCCCGACGAGGTCGTCGAGCAGATCGACATCGGCGGCCCGTCGATGGTCCGCGCCGCCGCCAAGAACCACCCCTCGGTCGCCGTCGTCGTGTCGCCCACGGCGTATGGCGACGTGCTCGACGCGGTCGCCGCGGGCGGCTTCACGCTGGCCCAGCGCAAGGGTCTCGCGGCCGAGGCGTTCGCCCACACGGCGTCGTACGACGTCGCGGTGGCCAACTGGTTCGCCGCCACCTACGTCGGAGCCGACGACGGCTGGCCGGCGGTCACGGGCGAGACCTGGGACAAGGCCGCGGTGCTGCGCTACGGCGAGAACCCCCACCAGGGCGCCGCCCTCTACGTCGACGGCACCGGTGGCCTCGCGGCCGCCGAGCAGCTGCACGGCAAGGAGATGTCCTACAACAACTACGTCGACACCGACGCGGCCCGCCGCGCGGCCTACGGCTTCGACGAGCCGGCGGTGGCGATCATCAAGCACGCCAACCCGTGCGGCATCGCCGTCGGCGCCGACGTGGCCGAGGCGCACCGCCGGGCCCACGAGTGCGACCCGACGTCGGCGTTCGGCGGCGTGATCGCGGTCAACCGCCCGGTGTCGGTGGCGATGGCCCAGCAGGTCGCCGAGATCTTCACCGAGGTGATCGTGGCGCCGGCGTACGACGACGGCGCGGTCGAGGTGCTGCAGGGCAAGAAGAACATCCGGATCCTGCGCTGCGACGACCCCAGCAACGAGCTTCCGGCCGAGTTCCGCCAGGTCAGCGGCGGGATCCTGGTCCAGATGCGCGACCACGTCGACGCCGAGGGCGACGACCCGTCGACCTGGACGCTGGCGGCCGGTGAGCCCGCGACGCCCGAGGTGCTCGCCGACCTGGCGTTCGCCTGGAAGGCCTGCCGTTCGGTGAAGTCCAACGCGATCCTGCTCGCCAAGGACGGCGCGTCGGTCGGCGTGGGGATGGGCCAGGTCAACCGGGTCGACTCCTGCAAGCTCGCCGTCGAGCGGGCGGGGGAGCGGTCCGTCGGCTCGGTCGCCGCGTCCGACGCGTTCTTCCCGTTCGAGGACGGCCCGCAGATCCTGCTCGACGCCGGCGTGGCTGCGATCGTGCAGCCCGGTGGGTCCGTGCGCGACGAGCTGACCATCGAGGCGGCGCGCGCCGCCGGGGTCACGATGTACTTCACCGGCACCCGACACTTCTTCCACTGAGGACGCAACCGATGACCGCACAGCGACTGGACGGCTCCGCCACCCTCAAGGTGATCAAGGCCGAGCTCACCGAGCGGGTGATGGTGCTCAACGAGCAGGGAGTCTTCCCGGGCCTCGGCACGGTGCTCGTGGGCGACGACCCGGGCTCGCACTGGTACGTCGGCGCCAAGCACAAGGACTGCGCCGAGATCGGCATCGAGTCGATGCGCCGCGACCTGCCCGCGACCAGCACGCAGGCCGAGGTGGAGGCGGTGATCGACGAGTTCAACGCCGACCCCGCCTGCACCGGGTTCCTGGTGCAGCAGCCCACCGGGCTGGACGAGTTCGCGCTGCTGTCCCGGGTCGACGCCGACAAGGACGTCGACGGGCTGCACCCGATGAACCTCGGCAAGCTGGTGCTCGGTGAGTCCGGCTCGCTGCCCTGCACGCCGATCGGCTGCATCGAGCTGCTGCGCCGCCACGGTGTCGAGCTCAACGGTGCGGAGGTCGTCGTCGTGGGCCGTGGCCTGACCGTCGGCCGGCCGCTGGGCCTGCTGCTCACCCGCCGCTCCGAGAACTCCACCGTCACGCTGTGCCACACCGGGACCCGCGACCTCGCGGCCCACGTGCGCAACGCCGACATCGTGGTCGCGGCCGCCGGGGTCCCCGGGATCATCAGTGCCGACATGGTCAAGCCGGGCGCCGCCGTACTCGACGTGGGTGTCTCGCGCGTCGACGGCAAGATCGCCGGCGACGTGGCCGACGACGTGTGGGACGTGGCCGGCTGGGTCTCGCCCAACCCCGGCGGCGTCGGTCCGATGACCCGCGCGATGCTG
>JBAZRQ010000286.1:0-4142 GCA_041662925.1 Nocardioides sp.
AGTTTTGAGAAAAGCGGGAGCGAACCGGTGGCGATCGCCCTGGTCTCCACCGCGGCCGGCGCCTGTGGCATCCTCGGCGCGCTCGTGGCGCCGTGGCTGATCGAGCGCACACCGACCGGTCGGCTCACCGTGGTGATCGCGTGGAGCTTCGTCCCGCTCAGCGTCCCGATGATCTTCTGGAACCACCCCGCCGTCGTCGCCGCCGCGCTGTCCGCGGGCATCTTCCTCAACCCGGCCGGCAACGCCGGCATCCAGTCCTACCGGCTCTCCATCACCCCGCCGGACCTGCTCGGCCGGGTGCAGTCGGCCTCGCAGTTCGTGGGGATGTCGGCGATGCCGCTGGCCCCGGTCGTTGCCGGGCTCACGCTCTCGCTGTGGGGCGGCCAGGTCGCCACCGCCGCGATCACCGGCCTGTGCGTGCTCGTCGCGCTGGTGCCCACGTCGAGCCGGGCGGTGCGGTCGGTGCCGAAGCCGTCCGAGTGGGCGGGCTCACCCACCGGCCCGGGCAAAGAGACCGCTGACACGCGCCACCTCGACCGTGAGCTCGTCGGGTGACTCGACGGTGAAATCGGCGCCGACCTGGGCGAGCACCATCACCGGCCACTGCAGGTCGTCGACGCCCATCTCGAGCAGGCAGCCGCCGTCGTCCGGCGTGACCTCGCCCCAGCGGCCGACGGCACGCGCGACGGTCTCGGGGTGGGCCGCGATCCGCACGCGGACGTCATAGCGCTGCGGCATCCGGCGGATCCCGGCCTGCACGAACGCGAGCGCGTCGCCGCCGGGGATCTCGCGCGGCCGGTAGCGCTGCCCGGTGGCCCGCGGGCCCGCGACCCGGTCGACGCGGAAGGAGCGCCAGTCCTGGCGGTCGCGGTCGTAGGCGACGAGGTACCACCGGCGGCCGAGCGAGACCAGCCGGTGCGGCTCGACCCAACGCTCGGAGGGCTCGGCGCCCCGGGCGGTGTAGGTGAAGTGGAGCGGCTCGTCGTCGCGGCAGGCCTGGGCCAGCGTGGTGAGGATCGACGAGTCCACGCTCTGGTTCTGGGGGCCGCCGCCCCACACCAGGTTGTCGGTCTGGGAGCGCAGCGCGTCCATCTGCCGGCGCAGCCGCGGCGGCATCAGCCCGATCACCTTGGTCAGCGCCTGCACCGAGGTCTCCTCGATCCCGGCCACCGAGCCGTTGGCCGCCTGCTGGAGACCGACCGCGATCGCGACCGCCTCCTCGTCCTCGAGCAGCAGCGGCGGCAGCGAGCCCCCGGCGCGCAGCTGGTAGCCGCCGGCCACGCCACGCACCGCGTCCACGACGTACCCGAGCTCGCGCAGCCGGTCGATGTCGCGACGCAGGGTGCGCCCGCTGACCTCGAGCCGCTCGGCGAGCTCGTCGCCGGGCCAGTAGCGATGGGTCTGCAGCAGGGAGAGAAGGCGGAGCATCCGGGCGCTGGTGGACATGGCCTCAGACTACGTCCGATTGAGGCCACTAACTGTCCTAAAGGCTCCCTAGCGTGGTCGCATGACCACTCACACCCACCTCAACCGCCGCTCGAACAGCAGGCCCGGTCCGGCGATCCGGACCCAGGGACTCACCCGCCACTTCACCCGGCACAAGCAGACCGTGGAGGCCGTCCGCGGCCTCGACCTCGAGGTCGCCGACGGCGAGCTCGTCGCCTTCCTCGGCCCCAACGGCGCCGGCAAGTCCACGACCCTGCGGATGCTGACCACGCTGATCCCTCCGACGTCCGGCACCGCCGCGGTGGCCGGGTACGACGTACTGCGCGAGCACCGCGAGGTGCGCCGCAGCATCGGGTACGTCGGTCAGGGCAACGCCGCGGGCCACCAGCAGCGCGGCCGCGACGAGATCGTCAGCCAGGGCCGGGCCTACGGGCTCGGCCGGGCCCGCGCGCAGGCTCGGGCCGACGAGCTGCTCGAGGCGTTCGACCTCACCGAGCAGGCGATGCGGCCGGTCTCCACCCTGTCCGGCGGGCAACGCCGCCGGCTGGACGTGGCGATCGGCCTGGTGCACTCGCCGCGGCTGATGTTCCTCGACGAGCCCTCGACGGGACTCGACCCGCAGAACCGGGTCAACCTGCAGGAGCAGGTGCAGCGCCTCAACAGGGAGCACGGCACCACGATCGTGCTGACCACGCACTACCTCGAGGAGGCCGACGCGATCGCCGACCGGGTGATCGTGATCGACCACGGGCTGGTGATCGCCGACGACACGGCGACCCGGCTCAAGTCCGCGCTCGGCGACCTGGTCTCGCTGAGCTTCGGCTCCGCCGCGGACGCGGCCGCCGCCGCGGCCCGGGCCGAGCGGGTCGACGACGCGAGCGTGTCCGTCACCGGCACCGAGGTGACGGTCCGGGTCGCCCACGGCCGCGACCTGGCGCCGGCGTTGGTCGGCGAGCTCGCCGGCGCCGGCACGCCCGTCGTCCGGATGGAGGTCGTCGGCCCGACGCTCGACGACGTCTTCCTCGACCTCACCGGCCGCAGCCTGCGCGAGACCGACACCGACACCACCGAAGGAGCAGCCGCATGACCACCCTGACCGAGACCGCCACCGTCCGCCGTACCCCCGAGCTGGCCACGGCGCCGGCGCCCGGCTTCCTGGCCGACACCTGGAACGTCATGGTGCGCGAGCTCAAGCCGGTCTTCCGCGAGCCGGCGTCCGTCCTGTTCGCGATGGTGCAGCCGCTGGTGTTCCTCGGGCTGTTCGCGCCGCTGCTGCCCGAGGTCGAGAGCGGGTCGGCGCTGCAGTGGTTCGTGCCCGGCATCGTCGCGATGACCGCCCTGATGGGCGCCAGCTTCACCGGCGCCAACCTCACGCAGGAGATCATGACCGGCTCGCACGAGCGGCTGCTCGTCTCGCCGCTCAGCCGATCGTCGCTGCTGGTCGGGCGGGCCCTCAAGGAGGTGGTGCCGATGCTGATGCAGACGGCGATCATCCTCGCCGTCGTCACGCCGTTCAGCTTCGACCTGCACGTGGGCGGGGTCCTGGTCGGCTCCGCGATCCTGGCGCTGTTCAGCATCGGCGTCGGCGCCCTGTCGTTCGCGCTGGCGCTCGCCGCGAAGGACCAGGACTGGCTGTTCTGGACCGTCCAGCAGACGCTGATCTTCCCGCTGCTCCTGCTCGCCGGCGTACTGCTCCCGCTCGACGGTGCCCCGCGCTGGCTGCAGGTCGCCGCCGACCTCAACCCGCTGACGTACGTCGTCGAGGCCGAGCGCGCCCTCTTCGCCGGCACCTTTGCCGCCGACACCGTCGGCTACGGGTTCCTCGGTGCCGCCGCCGTCGCCGCCCTCGGCATCACCGTCGGCCTCAAGGCCATGCGCTCCTCCAGCTGACCCGCCCGAAACTCACCGTAGCCACCGCTGACCCGCCCGAAACTTTCGGGCGGGTCAGCGTGGATTTCGTGCAGTTTCGGGCGGGTCAGTGGACTTTGCCGTGAGTTTCTGACGGGTCAGCGTTCTAGGCTGCGCAACGTGACCCGAGACCTGCACGAGCCGCTGGAGGCAGGGCCTGTACGACGGACGGTGACGCTGCTGCGCGAGCGGATCGCGGCACGGTTCCCCGAGCGGGGGCTGCCCAAGGTGGCCGGAGACCTGCTGATCCTGATCGACGCGGTCGAGTCCGGGGCGGACGCGATGCAGGGCCGGATCCGCGCGGCCCGGCTCGCGTCGCGGACGCTGATGGCGCTGATCCTGGCCGGCACCGTGGTCGCGATCGTGCTCGCGGTCCGCGACACCCTGCGCGTAGACGGGCTGTTCAGCAGCTCGCTCGACGTACTGCCGCTGATCGAGACGATGATCAACGACCTGGTGTTCGCCGGGATCGCGGTCTACTTCCTGTGGAGCTTCCCCGAGCGGCTCCAGCGCGGCCGCACCCTGGCCCTGCTGCACCAGCTCCGCTCGACCGCCCACATCATCGACATGCACCAGCTCACCAAGGACCCCGAGCAGCTGCGCCCGTCGTTCACGATGACCTCCGTGAGCCAGCCGCTCGACCTGACCCGCGACGAGATGGAGCGCTACCTCGACTACTGCACCGAGCTGCTCAGCCTGGTCGGCAAGACCGCGGCCCTGTGCGCCGAGGAGTCGCGCGACGCGGTCGTGCTCGACACGGTCAATTCGATCGAGGAGCCCACCACCGG
>JBAZRQ010000287.1:0-1596 GCA_041662925.1 Nocardioides sp.
AACGACGACGAGCCCACTGGTGACTCGTCGTCCGCCGACCACAACGCGGCGGACGTGACGTTCGCGTCCGAGATGATCCAGCACCACGCCCAGGCACTGGTGATGGTCGACCTGACCGTCGGGCGTGAGCTCGACCCGGAGTTCCAGCGACTCACGGAGGCGATCCGCGACGCCCAGGCGCCGGAGATCGAGGTCATGGCCGACTGGCTCGTCGGCTGGGGCGAGGAGGTGCCGGCCACCGACCGTGACCACGTCAACGCCGAGCACGGCGACGAGGAGTCCCACGGCGACCTGACGGAGCTCGAGTCAGCCGAGGGCGACGAGTTCCGCACGCTGTGGCTGGAGCAGATGATCGAGCACCACGAAGGTGCGATCGAGATGGCCGAGACCGAGAAGGCCGACGGCAAGCATCAGGCCGCGGTGGACCTGGCAGAGGCGATCATCGCGGCTCAGAGCGCGGAGATCGACACGATGGAGAAGCTGCTGGGCTCCTGACGTAGCCGAGGCCCCCCGAGGGGCCTCGGGCTCGTCACTGGAACCAGACGGCGCCGCAGTCGCAGTCGAACTGCCTGACCGACAGCCCGTCATCGTGCTCGACGGTGCTGAGCACCCACTGGTGCTCGTCGTGGTCCACGTCGCTCAGATCTCTGTGCGGCGCTCGCTGACCGTCTGGGTGCCGTCCGCGTGCACGGTGGTCGCGGTGCTCTTCGCGCGGCGACCGCTGTTCATCGTGACGGCGGCCAGGATGATCACGGCGATCCCGACCAGCGTCATGATCCAGCCCACCATCGTCAGGTCCACGCCGGAGACGCTGTCCTCGACCGCGAGGGCGAGGATGAGTCCCACAACGAGGAGAAATGCTCCAAGGCCGTATCCCATGGTCGAACTCCTTGCATCCGGGCCCCTACCGTGGGGCCAACCGAATCCGGATACCCGTTACGCCGGGTCGCCAAACTTCCAGCCGAACTCCCAGGGGGCAGGCATGCCGGTCCACGTCACTCGCTCGGGTCACGTCACCACCGTCGAGATCGATCGCCCGGAGGCGCGCAACGCGGTGGACGGGCCGACCGCGGCAGCGCTCGCCGATGCGTTCGCGGCGTACGACGCCGACGACTCCCAGCGCGTCGCCGTGCTGACCGGGGCGGGCGGCACGTTCTGCGCGGGCGCGGATCTCAAGGCGGTCGGCACGGAGCGCGGCAACCAGGTCAGCGCCGACGGACCGGGCCCGATGGGTCCCACCCGGATGACGCTGTCCAAGCCGGTGCTCGCCGCGGTCGAGGGGTACGCCGTGGCGGGCGGCCTGGAGCTGGCGATCTGGTGCGACCTGCGGGTCGTCGCGCAGGACGCGACGTTCGGCGTGTTCTGCCGCCGCTGGGGGGTGCCGCTCATCGACGGCGGCACGGTGCGGCTGCCGCGGCTGGTCGGCGCCGGACGGGCGATGGACCTGATCCTCACCGGCCGCGAGGTGGACGCCGACGAGGCGCTACGGATCGGCCTCGCCGACCGCGTCGTACCCCCGGGCTCGGCGCGCGCCGAGGCCGAGGCCCTCGCCGCGCAGCTCGCCGAGCTCCCGCAGGCGTGCCTGCGCAACGACCG
>JBAZRQ010000287.1:1606-4141 GCA_041662925.1 Nocardioides sp.
CGAGCTGGCCCTGGGCCTGCGCTCGCTGGAGGCCGGCGCCCTGGAGGGTGCGGCCCGGTTCGCGGCCGGGGCCGGCCGGCACGGTCAGTAGTCGGCGAGGCAGACGGCGATCAGCTCGCCGGGCCGCTCCCCGGTGAAGACCGCCCACCCGTCGTCGAACGAGACGTGGCGGACCTTGCCGTCGCGACGCACCAGCGCCGAGCGCGGCTCGACCCCGGCGTCGAAGCCGACCACCGAGCAGTCGTGGCGCCGGATCGCCTGCTCGACCGGGGCCGAGCGGGTCTGCAGCTGCGGAGCGCGGTCCAGCCGGGCGGTCGCGGACTCGTCGGGGCCGGTGGGGTCGTCGCCGAGGATGCCGAACGCCATGGCGAGCACGACCAGCAGGATCAGCGTCTTTGCCGCTCCGAGCGCATACGCAACCCCGAGAGGTGGTGTGTGTCGCATACCCGGCCAACGAGGGATCGTCGGACGGGTCACGGCCATCCGGCGTAGTGCGGGAGGATAGTGCGTATGACCTGGTTCGCCTCCCCTGATGACGTCGTCGAGCGCCTCGCCGCCACCGGCTATCTCGCCGATGCCGCGACCGCCACCACCACCTACCTGGCGGGCGCGCTCGAGAAGCCGATGCTGGTCGAGGGCCCGGCCGGGGTGGGCAAGACCGAGCTGGCGAAGGCGGTCGCCCGGGCGACCGGCGCGGAGCTGGTGCGGCTGCAGTGCTACGAAGGCCTCGACGAGGCGCGCGCGCTCTACGAGTGGAACTACAAGAAGCAGCTGCTCCGGATCCAGGCCTCCACCGGTGACCGGGAGTGGTCGGAGACCCACGACGACATCTTCACCGACGAGTTCCTGCTGACCCGCCCGCTGCTCACCGCGATCCGCCGCGAGGAGCCGACGGTGCTGCTGATCGACGAGGTCGACAAGACCGACGTCGAGGTCGAGGGGCTGCTGCTGGAGGTGCTCTCCGACTTCCAGGTCACGATCCCCGAGCTCGGCACCGTTCACGCCGTACGCCGGCCACTCGTCGTACTGACCTCCAACGCGAGCCGGGAGCTGTCCGAGGCCCTCAAGCGCCGCTGCCTCTACCTGCATCTCGACTACCCCGACGCCGAGCGCGAGCGCGAGATCGTCTCCTCGCAGGTGCCCGGGCTGGAGGACAAGGTCGCCGAGCAGCTGGTCGCGACGGTCGGGCGGCTGCGCGAGCTGGAGCTGAAGAAGGCGCCCTCGATCGCCGAGTCGGTCGACTGGGCGCGGACCCTGATCGCGCTGGAGATTCGCGACCTCGACGACAAGGCCGTCAACGACACCCTCGGCGTGGTCCTCAAGCACGCGTCGGACCACGACCGCGCGATCCGCGAGCTCCGTCTGAGGAAGTGACATGACCACCGAGTCAGCCGAGGAGCACCGCAGCGGTCTGGTCGACCGCCACATCGCCTTCCTCGAGGCGTTGCGGGGGGCCGGCCTGGCGGTGTCGCTCGCCGAGGACCTCGACGCGATCTCCGCGCTGACCGCCCTCGACTGGTCGGAGCGGCGCGTCATCCGTGACGCCTACGCCGCGACCCTGGTCAAGCGGCAGACCCAGCGGCCGACGTTCGACGCGCTGTTCGACATCTACTTCCCGCGCCTGGTCGGCCGGGGCGTGGCCTCGACCGAGGCCGGCGCCCCCGACGAGTCCGGCGTGCGCGACAACGCGCAGGCGCTGGCGACGTTCCGGGAGGACCTGCTCGAGGCGCTCGCCGACGGCGACGAGCAGCGGATGCTGGAGCTGGCGGCGGAGATGGTGGGGCGCTTCGGTGCGATGCCCGGGCGCGGACCCGGGCTGTCGTCGTGGTCGGCCTACACCGCGCTCCAGCGGGTGTCCCCGCAGCAGCTGGTCGACCAGATCATGGCGGCGCTGCTCGCGCAGGGGCGCACCGAGGAGGAGGCGCAGCGGGTGTCCGGCCGCCGGCTCGGCGCGTTCACCCGGCAGGTCGAGGACGACGCCCGCCGCCGGATCGCGGAGGAGAAGGGCCCCGACCACGTCGCCAACGTCGCGATCAAGCCGAGCATCGACCGGCTCGACTTCACCGCGGCCCGCAAGTCCGACCTGGAGGAGATGCGCCGCGAGATCTACCCGCTGGCCCGGCGCCTGGCCACCCGGCTGACCCAGGAGCACCACGCCCGGCGGCGCGGTCCGCTCGACTTCCGCCGTACGGTCCGGGCCTCGATGTCCACTGGCGGCGTCCCGCTGACCACCCACCACAAGCCCAAGCGGCCCCACCGCACCGAGCTGGTCGTGCTCTGCGACGTGAGTGGGTCGGTGGCCAACTTCGCACAGTTCACGCTGCTGCTGGTCTTCGCGCTGCAGGACCAGTTCCAGAAGGTGCGCGCCTTCACGTTCATCGACCACGTGCACGAGGTCACCCACCACTTCCGGCCCGGGGCCGACGTCGCCGACGTGATGGCCGACCTCGCGGCGAGCACCGCCCACGCGGCGCTGTGGGGTCGGACCAACTACGGCCGGGCGTTCGCCAAGTTCGCCGAGGAGTACGGCGATGC
>JBAZRQ010000288.1:0-4137 GCA_041662925.1 Nocardioides sp.
GCCACCGCGCGCGAGGGCCGGACCCAGCCGGCCGAGATGAGTGGCGGCACGTTCACGATCACCAACGTGGGCGTCTTCGGCGTCGACGCCGGCACCCCGATCATCAACCCCGGCGAGTCGGCGATCCTGTGCTTCGGCGCGGTCAAGAAGCAGCCGTGGGTGGTCACCCGCGACGGGGTCGACGAGATCGTCCCGCGCCAGGTCACCACCCTGGCGCTGTCCTTCGACCACCGTCACGTCGACGGCGAGAAGGGCTCACGCTTCCTCGCCGACGTCGCCGCCGTGATGGAGGACCCTGCCTCCGCGCTGCTGTTCTGAGGTTGAAGACTGGTCCGGTGACCCCCGAGCGTGAGATCACCGGACCAGTCGACCTGTGCCTGCCCGACGGGCGCCTGAACCCCGACGCGGTCGGCTGGTCGCGCCGGCCGCTGCACCGGGGCAACCTGCGCGGCTGGGGCAGGACGAAGCGCTGGGAGTACTGGGGTGTCGTCACGCCCACCCACGTCGTCGGGCTGGTGGTCTCGTCGCTGGACTACGCCGGGGTGCACAGCATCTACGTGCTCGAGCGCGCGACCGGGCGTGAGCGGGTCGAGGAGGCGGTCGTCCCGCTCGCGCGCGGCGCCGTCCTCACCGACCGCAGCGGCGTCGGCGAGGCACACGGGTCGGGAGGGGCGCTCTCGATCACCCTGACGAGCGGGAACGACGCGACGAAGGTGCACGCGGTCGCGCCCGGGATCGAGCTGGACGTCCTGGTGCCCACCGTGGACCGCGACAGCCTGTCCGTGGTGGTGCCGTGGAGCGAGCGGCGGTTCCAGTACACCGTGAAGGACCTCGGCCGGCCGGTGAGCGGGCGCCTGGTTCTCGACGGTACGACGTACGACGTCGAGCCGGCCGGCTCGTTCGCGGTGCTCGACCACGGGCGCGGCAAGTGGCCCTACTCGATGACGTGGAACTGGGCGGCCGGCAGCCGGCCCGGGGGAGACCTGGCGATCCAGCTCGGGGGCACGTGGACCGACGGCACCGGGTCGACCGAGAACGGGCTGTTCGTCGACGGCCGGCTGCACAAGATCGGCGACGACCTGACCTGGCGCTACGACCGGAGTGACTGGCTGCGGCCGTGGCGGATCTCCGGCCCGCGGGTCGAGGCCACGCTGGAGCCGTTCCACGAGCGGGCGGCGCGCACGAACCTGCTGGTCGTGGCCAACGAGACGCACCAGTGCTTCGGGACGTTCAGCGGCTGGGCGAGCACCGACGACGGCGAGCGGGTCGACCTCGACGGGCTGGTCGGCTGGGCCGAGGAGGCCCGCAACCGCTGGTGACCCTGGTGGCGGCTCAGACCTCGATCGGGCCGATCTCCCAGCCCTCCGGGGCGATCGGGTGCAGGATCGCGTCGGTGCCGCCGTCGACGAACAGCACGACGCCGACCACCAGGCTGGCGGCGTCGGAGAGCAGGAAGCCGATCGTCGCGGCGACCTCCTCGGGCCGGCCGGGCCGACCGAGCGCGGTCGGGTAGCTGTCGGCGAACGGTCCGAACTGCGGGTCGGCCCGTAGCTGCTCGGTCATCGGGGTCTCGATCAGGCCGGGCGCCACGGAGTTGATCCGGATGCCGGCTCCGATCCACTCGGGCTTCACACCTTCGCGCCGGGCCCACCAGGCCAGGGCTGCCTTGGACGACGGGTAGACCATCACCGAGTCGACCTGGGCGGCGGCCGCGCGCGCGCCGGGTTCGTCGTCGCGCAGGCAGAGGGTGGCGACCTCGGCGTTCCACCCGGGCATGCCGGTGATCGAGTTGGAGGCCAGCAGTACGACGGCAGCGCCGTCGGCCGCCGCGAGCTGCGGCTGCAGCCCCCGCACCAGCGCAAGCGCCCCGAAGTGGTTGACGGAGACCAGCAGCGCCGAGTCGACCCCGGTCAGCCCGGCGATCCCGGCGCACGGCACCAGCCCGTGGACGACGTCGGTCAGCGCCTGCACCCCGGCGACCGCATCGGCGCGCCCCTGCTCGGTGCTCAGGTCCGCCACCACGTCGGCGTCGCGCTGGTCGACGGTCACCACGCGGTGGCCCTGGTCGCGGAGCATCGTGGTGGTGGCCGCACCGATCCCGCTGGCCGCACCGCTGACGACGTACGTCTTCATGGCGGGACTGTAACGCGTTCTAGTTCTGTTGGCTTCCCGCGGCATGCTTCCGCGCCGCCCGAGCCACGGCGTTCAGACGTAGCGTCGTGCCCGGTCAGCGGGAGAGCCGGGTCCGGTCTGGAGCAGGCTGGCGAGCTCGTGCTCGAGCACGGCGCCGACGCGGCGGCAGAACGCCTCGGCCTCGTCGGCGGCGTCGGGCTTCTCGACCACGATCCGGTCGACGATGCCGCGGGCGTGGAGGTCGAGGGCACGTACCTGCTGGGCGCGGGCGATCTCGGGGGCATGGTCGAGGTCGCGGTAGACGATCGCGCTCGCGCCCTCGGGCGGGAGCGGGGAGAGCCAGGCGTGCTGGGCGGCCACGACCCGGTCCGCCGGCAGGAACGCCAGCGCCCCACCGCCGTTGCCCTCGCCGAGCATCAGGCACAGCGTCGGCGCGTCGAGGGTCACCAGGTCGGCCAGGCAGCGCGCGATCTCGCCGGCGAGGCCGCCGTTCTCGGCCTCGGCCGACAGGGCCGCGCCCTGGGTGTCGATCACGGTCACCAGCGGCAGCCCCAGCTCGGAGGCCAGCCGCATCCCGCGCCGTGCCTCGCGCAGCGCCTCGGGCCCCATCGGGTGATCGGCGGTCTGGCCCCGGCGGTCCTGGCCGAGGAACACGCACGGCGCCTTCCCGAAGGTGACCAGCGCGATCAGCAGGCCGGGGTCGTGCTCGCCCTGACCCGTCCCGTTGAGAGGTACGACGTCGCTCGCGGCGTAGCGGAGCAGCCGGCGGACCCCGGGCCGGTCGGGGCGGCGGGAGCGGGTGACCGCGTCCCACGTCTCCACGTCCGGGACCGGCTCGTCGACCACCGGGGCGACCGCCGCGACGCGCTCGCGCGGCGCGAGCAGGATCGACAGCGCCCGCCCGAGCAGGTCGGCGATGTCCTCGGGGGCGACGACGCCGTCGATGATCCCGCGGGCGTAGAGGTTCTCGGAGGTCTGCACGCCCTCGGGGAACTCCTTGCCGTAGAGCGCCGAGTAGACCCGCGGCCCGAGGAAGCCGACCAGCGCGCCGGGTTCGGCGACGGTCACGTGGCCGAGCGAGCCCCACGACGCCATCACCCCGCCGGTGGTGGGGTGGCGCAGGTAGACGAGGTAGGGCAGGCCGGCGGCGCGATGGGCGGCGACGGCCTGCGTGATCCGGACCATCTGCACGAAGGCGGGCGTGCCCTCCTGCATCCGGGTGCCCCCGCTGACGGGGGCGGCGAGCAGCGGCAGCCCCTCACGCGTGGCCCGCTCGATCGCGGAGACCAGACGGTCCGCCGAGGCCCGGCCGATCGACCCGGCGAGGAAGGCGAACTCCCCGACCACCACGGCGACCCGGCGCCCGAGCATCAGGCCCTCGCCGCTGAGGACCGACTCGTCGGTGCCGCTCTTCTCGGCCGCGGCGGCCAGCGCGGCGGCGTACTCCTCGCTCACCTCCGAGCGCACCGGCGGTCGGTCCCAGGAGACCCAGGAGTCGGTGTCGAGGACGAGGTCGAGCAGCTCACGGGCGCTGAGGCGGGCCATGCGCGAAGGGTAGGGGAACAGCGGGACGTCCGGTTCGGTTGGCTGGAGCGTGAGCCGATCCGACCTGACCCCGCTGCTGCGGGACCGCCGCAGCGTGCGGGCCTACGACGCCGACCACGTGCTCACGGACGCCGACCTCGCGTCGATGGTCGAGGCCGCCCGGTGGGCACCGTCGGCCGGCAACTCCCAGCCGTGGGCGTTCCTCGTGGCCCGCCGGGGCGACCGGGCCCACCAGGCCTTCGTGCCCGTGCTCGCACCCAGCGTCGCGCGCTGGGCGCCGGCGGCCTCGGCGCTGGTGTTCACGCTGCACCAGGTGGCGTCCGGGCCGGAGGCCGACGCGCTGCTCTACTCCGACTACGCCACCTACGACCTCGGCCAGGCGGTCGCCCACCTGGGCGTGCAGGCGTCTGCGCTCGGCCTGTCGTGCCACCAGTTCGCGGCCTTCGACCACGACCGGCT
>JBAZRQ010000289.1:0-4134 GCA_041662925.1 Nocardioides sp.
GGCGGACGGGGCTTGAGCACTCACGGGTCGAACCTAGACGACCGCCGGCCGGACCCCGACGGCCGCATCGCCGGGGCCGGACGGTCAGGCGATGTCCCGGCGGCGGGTCGCGTCGACCGAGAAGAAGAGGGCTCCGAGTGCGTAGGCGCACAGCACCAGCGCCGCCAGCCAGATGTCCTGGAGCACTCCCTCCCGGCTCTGTCCGGCGATCCCCTGCGCGAGCGCGCCGGGAACGAACCGGTGGACGCCCGGGAGCTCGACGAGCACGTTCTCGATGAACAGCAGCCAGATGAACAGCGCGACGAAGGTAGGCACCTGGGCCCGGATGATGGCCCCGACTGCGGTCCCGATGACCCCGAGGAGCCCACCTGCGACTGCGCCGCCGGCAAGGAGCTCGACGTAGTCGCCGGCGCTCGGCGTCGATGCCAGGTCACGGACCGAGAGCGTGACCCGGGCGGCGACGGACGCGGTCCCGACCGAGACGAGGACCGCGAGCGCGCCGGCCCCGGCCGAGACCACCGCCTTGGCCGCGATGACCCGGGCCCGCCGCGGCGAGGCCAGCACGGTGGGCCGGATCGTTCCGGTCCGGAACTCGGTGGTGACCGAGAGAGCACCGATCAGGGCCGCGAAGAGTCCGCCCAGGTTGATACCGATGTCGGTGAGCAGCTGTCGCTGGCTGTCGCCGTTCGCGAGCTGGTCGTCCGGGAGCGCATAGACGTGGACGACTACGGCGAGTACGACGAGCCCGGCGAGGGCAGCCAGCAGGCCGACCGTGGTCGTGGTCGTCGTGACCTTGGCCGTCTCGCTGCGCAGCTGCCGGATCACCGCGCCACCGCCTGAGTGATCGCCAGGTAGGTCTGCTCCAGCGAGCCACCGCCACTGGCGATCTCGGTCATCGACTGGTCAGCCAGGAGCCTCCCCTGGTTGATGATGAGGACCCGGTCGACCGACTGCTCGACCTCGGCGAGCACGTGGCTGGAGACCAGGACGGCGCCACCCCCGTCGGCGAACCGGCGTAGGAACGCGCGGAGCCAGTGAACCCCGGCAGGGTCCAGGCCGTTGATCGGCTCGTCCAGGATGAGCAGCTTCGGGTCGCCCAGCAGAGCCGTCGCCAACCCGAGCCGTTGCCGCATGCCGAGGGAGTAGCCACCGACCTTACGGTCCGCGGCCGCACTGAGGTCGACGAGCTCAAGGACCTCCGCGACCCGGTGCTCGTCGATCCCCGACGACAGGGCGAGCACTCGCACGTGGTTGCGGCCGGTCCGGTTCGGGTGGAAGTCAGCGAACTCGAGCACCGCACCGACCGAGCGGGTCGGCTCGTCCAGGTCGGCGTACCGGCGACCGAAGACGCGTGCCGTGCCGCTGGTCGGTGCCGCGAGGCCGAGCAGGAGCCGAAGGGTGGTGGACTTGCCGGCACCGTTCGGGCCGAGGAACCCGGCGATCTCCCCGCCGTGCAGGGCGAAGCTCAGGTCATCGACGGCCGGAACGCCGCCGAAGCTCTTGGTCAGGGCCTCGACCTCGGCGACGGGCGCGCTCATGACCGCCCCCGGCGGAGGAGGTAGACGGCCAGGCCGACGCCGACGACGACGGCGAGGATGGCGAGGTGGACGAGTGGTTGGGAGCCGGCGCTCGACGCTGAGGAGGTCATCACGCTTTCGAGGCTAGGAGCGCCGGCACCGGCTCGAAACGCCCACGCGACGGATCCTTGGGGTCCACACGGTGTGGATCGATGTCCCCCGCACGGGGGATTCGGGTCCGTCGCCCGAGGGCTAGGCTCGCTCGGTGTCAGCAACGACGTTCGAACGCGGATACACCGTGCGCCAGAGCGGCTTCGTCGGGGCACACCGGCTCGGGTTCGATGCCCTGCTCGCCATCGCTTGCTTCGCCATCTGGGTTCCGTTGCTGGCTCAGCAGCGGAGCCCCGACCTCACCGATGTGCTCCTCCTGGGCGCAGCGACAGCGCCGCTCGCGGTGTGGCGCCTGGCCCCGCTGACCGTGTTCGTCGTCACGGCGCTCCCGGCTGTCGCCCTGGCCTGGCGCGGCGAGGTGCTCTGGCCACCCCTCGGTCCCTGCCTCGCTCTCTACCTGCTCGCCGCGAGCCGCGAGGACAGGAGTCGCTGGAACGCGCGCCTCATCGCGGCGGCGGCCGGGCTGTTCGTCGTCTACCTCGGTGTCGTCGTCGCCGGGTCGCACTCGGTGTCCACCGACCTCGGCCACGCCGTGCTCGCCTGCGCGGTCGCCTGGTTCGCGGGCGAACGGACCCGGCTTCGTCGCCAAGAGCTCCTGGACCTCCACGACCGGATGCGGCGCTCGGAGGACTCCGCGGAGCGAGAGCTGCAGCTGGCCGTGGCCGTGGAGCGAACCCAGATCGCCCGGGACCTCCACGACTCGGTCGGCCACGCCCTCACCCTGATCGCCGTCCGCGCCGGCGCCGCCCGGCTACGTCGGGACCCGGATGCGGCGATCAACGCCCTGACCGACATCGAGACGATCGCCCGGGACACCGCCGCCGACATCGAGCAGATCGTCAGCCCGCTTCGGAGTTCCCCCGCCGACCGCGCTCCGGTGGGGCTGGCCTCCGTCGAGGCACTCGTCGTCCAGTTCCGGGCGGCCGGCCACGAGGTCGCCCTCACGCAGCCCGAGGAGATCACCGGGCTCAGCGCGGGCGCGGACCAAGGCGTGTTCCGGATCATCCAGGAGTCGCTGACCAACGCCGCCCGCCACGGCAGCGGCCCGACCGCCGTGTCCATCGGGACAACTGCCCACGCCGTGCTGGTCACCATCACCAACCCAGTCGCCGAGCCCCACAGAGCCGGGAACAGCGGACGGCATGGCCTTGCCGGCATGCGCGAGCGCGCCAGGCTCCTGGGAGGCTCCCTGATCGCCGACGAGGCCGACGGCGAGTTCCGGGTCGAGCTACGCCTCCCCCGCCAGGAGGCGCAGCCGTGAGCCGGGTGCGGGTGCTGCTCGTCGACGACGACCACCTGATGCGGGCCGGGCTCGCGGAGCTCCTCACCATCGACCCCACCCTCGAGGTGGTCGCCCAGGCGGCCACCGGCGCCGAGGCGATCGTCCTCACCCGGCGCTACCGGCCGGACGTCGTACTCATGGACGTGCAGATGCCGGGTCTGGACGGCATCGCCGCGACCCAGCAGCTCGTGGCGGAGATGCCCGAGGTGCGCGTCCTGATCCTGACGACCTTCGAGCTCGACGACTACGTCTTCGGGGCGCTCCGGGCGGGGGCTTCGGGCTTCGTGCTCAAGCGCACCAGGCCGGAAGACCTGATCGCCGCCGTGCACACGGTCGCGGACGGCGAGGCTCTGCTCTCACCCTCGGTGACCCGGCGCGTCGTCGACCGCATGGCCCAACAGCCAATGCCCCGGCTCGACGGGACCCGCGCTCTGGAGACGCTCACTCCCCGCGAGCGCGAGGTGCTGTCCTACCTCGCCCAAGGGTTGTCGAACCGCGAGATCGCCGATGCCCTGGTGGTGGAGGAGTCCACCATCCGCACCCACGTCAAGCACGTGCTGAACAAGCTCGACCTGCGCGACCGGATCCAGGCCGTGATCTTCTCCTACGAGAACGGCATCAACGAACCGCGGAGAGGCTGACCCGGCTCCCACGCAGCCTCTCCGCGTCTAGGCTGGGCTCACCCCATGCCGCCACTTCGCCCGCCCTCCGACCACCCGCGTCTGCTGCTCGCGGTGGACGCGCCGTCGCTGCTCCACCGCAACCACCACGCGCGCGTCGACTCCGCGCTCCGCGACGCCGGAGGCCGCCCGGCGTGGGCGCTGCACGGGATGCTGCGCCAGATCCTCGAGGTCGTCGACCAGTTCGCCCCCGACGCCGTCGTGTTCGGGCTCGACGACCGCGTCGCGTCCGTGCGCACGGAGACCTACCCGGCGTACAAGGCGGGGCGCCGCGAGAAGGACCCCGCGCTGGTCGACCAGCTCGAGCGCGCGGGAGCCCTGCTCGACGCCCTCGGCCTGCAGACCGTCACCCCCGCTGGGCTGGAGGCCGACGACGTCAGCGCGTCGGCCGCGGCCTGGGCGGAGCGCTCGGGATGGAACTGCGTGATCGTCACCTCCGACCGCGACTCGTTCGCCCACATCAGCGCCCGAACCCAGGTGCTGC
>JBAZRQ010000290.1:0-4124 GCA_041662925.1 Nocardioides sp.
CTGGGATGACGTCCCGGCTTGTGCCACGCACCCTACGATTCCCCCATGAGCAACGTGACCTGCACGATCGAGGACGGCATCGCGCACGTGCGGCTGGACCGGCCCGACAAGCTCAACGCGCTGACGCTGCAGATCCTCGACGACCTGGTCGGTACGGCGCACACGTTGCGCAAGGACCGCCGGCTCCGCGCGGTGGTGATCTCGGGCGAGGGTGACGCGTTCTGCGCCGGGCTGGACTTCGGGCACGTGCTCAAGCAGCCCGCGAAGGTCGTGACCAGCTTCGTGCCCCGGCCCTGGCGTGGCACCAACACCTTCCAGGAGGCGTGCTGGGCGTGGCGCCGGGTGCCGGTCCCGGTGATCGCAGCCGTCCACGGTCACTGCCTCGGCGGCGGGCTCCAGATCGCGCTGGCCGCCGACTTCCGGATCGCGACCCCTGACTCGAAGTGGTCGGTGCTGGAGGGCAAGTGGGGGATCATCCCCGACATGTCGGGCATCCGCAGCCTGGCCGAGCTGGTCGGTATCGACGTCGCGAAGAAGCTGACCATGACCGCCGACGTGGTCTCCGGCAAGGAGGCGCACGACCTCGGCCTGGTCACCGACCTGGACGCCGACCCGGTGGCGGCTGCCTTCGAGCTCGCCGAGCGCCTCAAGGTCCGCTCGCCCGACCAGCTCGCCGCCGCCAAGCGGCTCTTCAACGACACCTGGACGTCGAGCCCGCGGCGCACCTTCGCCCGCGAACGCGTGGAGCAGGCGTTCCTGCTGTTCGCGCGCAACACGAAGATCGCGCGTGAGGCGGCGTTCAAGAAGGCCGTCCCCGAGTTCGCGCGCCGCGGCCGGTGAGGTTCCAGCGCAGTGCCGCCCTGATCGGGGTGGCCCTCCTCGTCTGGGCGCTCGGCCCGCTGGTGCTGCTGGCTGGTCTGGTGGCTCTCGGTTTCCCGCGGGTACGACGCTGGCTGCGGCCGACCTGGCGGGTCGTGGCCGTCTGGGCCGGCACCGTTGCGGTGCTCGTCGGCGCGGTGGTCCTGATCCCCGACGGCTACCTGCCGATCCCGCCGGGCCCGGGCGCTCTGGTCACCCCCCGCTACGTCGGCAGCCCGGCCACGCCCGACCCGATCGACCTGCAGCTGCCGCAGCACCCACGGCTGGCCACCAACGGCAGCAGCTCCATGCACAACGACGCCTGGGCGTCCGACGCCTACGCCGGTCCCGGGCCGCTCGGGGAGTCGCCCCGGGTCGACACCGCCTGGTACGGCATCGAGGAGTGCGCGACGCTCGCGTTCGACACCCGCGAACGCCTGATCGCCCTGTGCGGCAACATCTCCGGCCCGGTGCTGCACGTGCTCGACCCCGAGACAATGCGCGCCCAGTCGACGCTCGAGCTGCCGGGCCGGCGCGACAACGGCAACGGCAAGAAGCCCTGGGAGAACCTCTGCGGCGGCTCCTACTTCTTCCTCGACGACCAGGACCGCGCCGTCGCCGCCACCACCGAGCGCAAGATCGTCGCGGTCACCACCGCCGACGGCGAGGGGGAGCCGGACCTCAGCATCCAGTCGTCGTACGACCTCACCGAGCAGGTGCCCGAGGACGACTGCCTGATCGCGCTGATGCCCGACTGGTCCGGCCGGATCTGGTACGAGACCGAGGACGGCCGGGTCGGGTTCGTCGACCCCGGCACCGGTCGCGTGACCGTGCTGGACCTCGGCGAGGAGATCTCCAACTCGTTCTCGGTCGGTGAGGACGGCGGCGTCTACGTCGTCTCGGTCAACGCGCTCTACAAGCTCGAGGTCGACCCCGCGGGACGTCCGGCGGTCGCCTGGCGCACCACCTACGACCGCGGCACCGACACCAAGCCGGGGCAGCTCAGCCGAGGGAGCGGTACGACGCCGACGCTGATGCCCGGCGGGCTGGTCGCGATCACCGACAACGCCGAGCCCCGGATGAACGTGCAGTTCTACGAGACCGGCGACGGCAGCCTGGTCTGCCAGCGCGCCGTCTTCGGCGACGACGCCAGCGCGACCGACAACTCTCTTGTGGCCGTCGACGGCGGTGTCATCGTCGAGAACAACTACGGGTACGACGGGCCGTTGCGCACCATGTTCGGCCGGGTCACCGAGGGTGGCTTCGCCCGCGTCGACGTGGCCGACGGGGAGTGCGAGCTCGTCTGGACCTCCGAGCAGGTGGCGCCGACGTCGGTCGCCAAGGTGTCGCTCGAGACCGGTCTGGTCTATGCCTACACGAAGCGCAAGAGCTGGCTCGGTGCCAACGCGTGGTACTTCACCGCGATCAGCGCCCGCACCGGCCACACGGCGTTCTCGGTCCGCACCGGCGTCGGCACGCTGTTCAACAACCACTACTCCGCAGTGACGCTGGCCCCCGACGGGTCGGCGTACGTCGCCACCCTCGCCGGCCTGGTCCGCATCCGCGACCGGGAGTGACTCAGGGGTACTCGATGCCTGTCGTCTGCTCGCTGATCTCCCACAGCCGGCGCTGCGCGATCCGGTCGTAGGACGCCTTGCTGCTGGTGACGATCTGCGGTGCGCCGGCCATCTGGACCAGGCCGCTGGGGCCGCAGTAGGTGCCACCCGGCAGGTCCGCGGTCGCGGCCATCAGGCTGGGCCAGGCACCGGCCGCAGCCGACTGAGACACCGCCCGGATCGCGGCGTCGAGGATCGACGCGATGCCGCCCGACGACCGGCCGTACTGGCCGTTGGCGGCCAGGTGCGTGCCGGCGAAGCCGGGGTGCGCGGCGAGCGCCTTGAGCGGCAGGCCGGCCTCGCGGGCGCGGCGGTCGAGCTCGTAGGTGAAGAGCAGGTTGGCGAGCTTGGTCGCGCCGTAGGTCGGCCAGGTCGAGTAGCGGCCCTGCTGCGACAACGGGTCGCCGAGAGGCGCGCCCTTGGCGTAGCGGTGGAACTGCGACGACACCGCCACCACGCGCCCGTCGCCGCTGGCGACGAGCTGGGGGAGCAGCAGCCCGGTCAGCAGGAACGGGCCGAAGTGGTTGGTCGCCAGCTGCAGCTCGAGGCCGTCGGCGGTCCGGGAGTACGGCGTGCCCATGACGCCGGCGTTGTTGATCAGCACGTCGATCGGGCCGTAGGCCGCGGCGTGTGCCGCGGCCCGTCGTACCGACGCCAGGTCGGAGACGTCGACGGTGAGGCGTTCGAGCTCGGCGTCGGGCACCTCGGCGTGGATCGCCTCGTCGGTCTCGGCGAGCTTGCTCTCGGTGCGGCCGGCCAGGATCACGCGCGCGCCGCGGCGCGCCAGCTCGAGCGCGGTGAAGTGGCCGAGGCCCCCGACCGTGGTGCCGGTGACCAGGATGGTGCGGTCGCTCTGGTCGGGTACGTCGTCCAGCCGCCAGCCGCTCATGGGGTGGTCGCCATCGCGTCGAGGACCCGCTGCCCGAGGGCGGGGTCGCCCTCGATGGTCACCGCTCCGGGCTCGGCCGGGGCCCGGCCGCCGGCCAGCACCACGAACGTCGGGCGGTCCATCCGCAGCCGGACCGTCGGGTCGGCCGGCACCTCGGCCAGGCGCTCACCGCGGCCGGCGTCGTTCACGGTGAACGCGAAGGGGTCGCTGCCCGCCATCTCGAGCACCAGCGTGGTGCCTGCGTCGGCGCCGACCTTCTTGGCCAGCACGAAGCCGAGCGCCTCGGCGAGGTACTCCGCCGTGTGCTTGGCCGGGGTGGTCTCCAGGCCGCCGGGGAGGCCGACCGCACGGCGTACGTCCTGCTCGTGCATCCACACGTCGAGCGGACGGTTGCGCAGCAGGACCTCCCACGTCCACGGGACGCCGCCGAAGATCACCTCGGGCTTGGCGGAACCGTCGGTCGGCGGGTCGGCCAGCAGCATGGTGTGCCGCGCGGTGGCCGCCTCGCGGATCTCGTTGATGATCGCGTCGGGGTCGGCGTCGCGCCGGTTGACGACCCCGATCTCGGTGTAGAGGCCCATGAAGCCGGTGACGTGGGCCGGCTCGCCCACCTCGGCGGTCTCCTCGGGGCCGCCCGCGAGGATGCCCTCGAGGTGCGCGACGTGGGAGGCGACGGCGCGGACGTCCCAGCCCGGCAGGTCGGTGGGCGTCGCCCACTGCTCCGGCGTCAGCCGCTCCAGCAGGGCGGTGAAGTCGTTGAC
>JBAZRQ010000291.1:0-4120 GCA_041662925.1 Nocardioides sp.
TGCCGGACCAGGCGAACGAAGTTGGCCGCGCCGCCGGGCAGCTGGAAGCCGACGAGGTCGGCGCCGAGCAGGCCCTCGAGCAGCTGGCGCCGCCACGGCAGCTGCTGGAACAGCTCGGCCGGCGGGAACGGGATGTGGAGGTAGAAGCCGATCCGCAGGTCGGGGCGCAGGGCGCGCAGCATCTGCGGCACCAGCTGCAGCTGGTAGTCGTGCACCCACACCGTGGCGCCCTTGGCGGCGATGCCGGCGGCCTTCTCGGCGAAGCGCTGGTTGACCAGGACGTAGGAGTCCCACCACTCCCGGTGGAACTCCGGCTTGGCGACGAGGTCGTGGTAGAGAGGCCAGATGGTGCCGTTGGCGAAGCCCTCGTAGAAGTTCTCGACCTCCTCGGCCGACATCGTCATCGGCACCAGGTGCATGCCGTCGAACTCGAACGGCTCCAGGTCGGTCTCGGTGCCGCCCGGCCACCCGATCCAGGTGCCGTCGTTGGCGCGCATCACCGGCTCGATCGCGGTCACCAGCCCACCGGGGGAGCCCCGCCACCCCGGCGTGCCGTCGCTCAGCTGCACTCGGTCGACGGGGAGCCGGTTGGCGACGATCACGAGGTTCGCGGGCACAGGGCCACAGTAGTTACTCCCGAGCCGGAACGTATGGCCAGCCCGACCACGAGTGTCGGGCTGGCAGGATCGTGCAGGCCCGCCACCGCCGGGCACCCTGGAGACATGACCGAGACCCCGCCGACCGGCGTACGCCGCGTGCTGCTCGACAGCGGCTACGCGTTCTCCGCGTTCCTGATCGCGCTGCCGGCGTTCGTGCTGGTCGTCGTCGTCCTCGCCGTGGGGCTCGGTCTCTCGGTGGTCGTCGGCGGCGTGTTCCTGCTGACGCTCGGGACCCAGGTCGCCCGCGGGTTCGCGCGGCTCGAGCGGGTGCGGCTCCGGAGCATGCAGGGGCGGGAGGCTCCCACGCCGCACTACCTGCGTGCGCCGAGCGGGGCGCGGCCCTGGACCCGGATGCTGACACCGCTGCGGGACCCGCAGTCCTGGCTGGACGTGCTCTGGGCGGTCGTCGGCCTGGTCACCGCCGTGTTCGCCTTCGCGCTCACGGTCGCGTGGTGGGGCGCGATGCTGGTCGGCCTGACCTACTGGTTCTGGCAGCGGTTCATCCCCTACCACCCCGGCGACCCCGATGGCTCCGTCACGCTCGCGTCGCTGATCGGCATGGGCGAGGGCCGGGACGCCGAGAGCCTGCTGCTGCTGGGCGTCGGCGGGTTCGCGCTGGTCACCCTCCCGCTCGCCATGCGACTCGCCGCCGTGTGCCACGCCAGCCTGGCCGACGTACTGCTCACCACCCGGGCCGAGCTGCAGGAGGAGGTACGACGGATGGCCGGCAGCCGCGACGCGGCGCACCTGGCCGAGGCCGACTCGCTGCGGCGGCTCGAGCGCGACATCCACGACGGCCCGCAGCAGCGGCTGGTCCGGCTGACCATGGACCTCGGTCGCGCCCGCAAGCAGCTCGCCGACGACCCGGACCGCGCCGCCGAGACCATCGACGCCGCGCTCACCCAGGCCCGCGACACGGTCGACGAGCTGCGCGCCCTGTCGCGTGGGATCGCCCCGCCGCTGCTGGTCGACCGCGGCCTCGCCGTGGCGCTGGGTGAGCTGCTCGCCCGCAGCGCGGTGCCGGTCGAGAGCACGGTCGAGCTCGCGGCCCCGTTCCCGCCACAGGTGGAGACGGCCGTCTACTTCGTCGTCTCGGAGGCTCTCACCAACGTGGCCAAGCACAGTGGCGCCACCCGGGTCGAGGTGGCGGTGCGCGACCGGGGCGACCACGTCGAGGTCCGGGTGCGCGACGACGGCGTCGGTGGCGCCCACACAGCCAAGGGCCAGGGTCTCGCCGGTCTCGAGCAGCGCCTGGCCGGGGTGGAGGGCAGCTTCGCGGTCACCTCCCCGCCGGGCGGCCCGACCGAGGTGCGCGCGGACATCCCCACGGGGCGTGGATGATCGACCCGTGAGGCCCCTGCGGATCGTGATCGCCGACGACTCGGTGCTGCTGCGCGAGGGCCTGCAGCTGCTGCTGGCGGAGGCCGGCCACGAGGTCGTGGCCTCGGTGGGCGACGGTCCCTCGATGGTCGCGGCGGTGCTCGCGGAGCGGCCCGACGTGGCCGTGGTCGACGTACGGATGCCTCCCAGTCATACCGACGAGGGGCTGCGCGCCGCCGTCGAGGTACGCCGGTCCTGGCCGGGGGCGCGGCTCATGGTGCTGTCGCAGTACGTCGAGGTGTCCTACGCCGACGACCTGCTCACGACCGGCGACGGCGGGGTCGGCTACCTGCTCAAGGACCGGGTCAGCGACATCGACGACTTCCTCGCCTCGCTCACCACCGTGGCCCAGGGCGGGACGGTGCTCGACCCCCAGGTGGTGCGCCAGCTGATGGGCCGCCGGCGCGACCCGGTCGACGCCCTGACGCCGCGCGAGCGCGAGGTGCTCTCGCTGATGGCCGAGGGGCGCTCCAACGCCGCGATCGCCGGCGCGCTGACCGTCACCCTCGGCGCGGTCGAGAAGCACACGCAGCGGATCTTCGCCAAGCTCGGGCTGCTGCCCGACGACGCCGCGCACCGGCGGGTCCAGGCGGTCCTCCGCTACCTGCGGGCCTGAGGGCCGTCCGGTCGGGTCGGCTGGCCGGATGGGGTCGGCTGGCCGGATGGGGCCGGCTGGCCGGACGGGGCCGGCTGGCCGGACGGGGCCGGCGGACCAGTGCAGCCACCAGGTTCTGGGCCTTTCGCCGTTGTTCTGGTGAGGGCGGAGTCATTCGGTCTAAGCAACGCGACCTGAGTGGAGCGTTGTATGCCGAAGGTGTTCTCCTACGAGACCCATCACGAGTTCTTCGAGTTGGTCTGTGGCGGGGTGTCGTTGGTTCGTGCCGGCGAGGTGGTGGGCGTGTCGACCGACGCGGCGGTTCGGTGGTGGCGATCCTCGGGTCTTGTGACTCCAGTGATCCAGATCGGTTCCCGGGGCGGGCTGCCTGGCTGCGTGCCGCAGTCCGTGCCCGGCGCCTATGGCCCAGATGATCCCCCGCGTCAGCGACGCCCGCTGACCAGCGAGGACCGCTCCGCGATCGCGGTCGGTCTGATGTGTGGCTGCTCCTACGCCAAGATCGGGGCGATGATCGGGCGTGACAAGTCGGTGATCTGGCGCGAGGTCGCGCGCAACCGCGGCCCGGACGGCTCCTACTGGGCACCGGTTGCGCACCGGGCCGCCCACGAACGCCGCCACCGGCCCAAGGACTTCAAGCTGGTGGTGAACCCCGGCCTGTGTCGCCAGATCGAGGCCTGGATGGACGACGGGTGGTCCCCGAAGTTGATCGCAGCCATGCTGCGCCACGAGCACCCGCACATGATCATGGATCGTGTGTCCCACGAGACGATCTACCAAGCGCTCTACGTCCAGACCCGCGGCAGCCTGCGCAAAGACCTGGCTGCTCAGCTCTTGACCAAGCGCCGCGCCCGCAAGCCCCACGGCAGCACCGATGGGCGTGGGAAGAGCCTGTACCGCGAGGCGTTCACGATCAGCCAGCGGCCCGCCGAGGTCGCCGACCGGGCAGTGCCTGGCCACTGGGAAGGCGACCTGATCTTGGGCACCGGCAACGCCTCCGCGGTCGGGACCCTGGTCGAGCGCACGACCCGGTTCGTGATCTTGCTGCACCTGCCCGGGCGACACGACGCCGAGTCGGTCGCCGAGGCGATGATCCGCGAGATGTCCCGGCTGCCCGAACACCTGCGCCAGTCGCTGACCTGGGACCGCGGCGTGGAGCTTGCCCGCTACCGCGACATCGAGGTCGCCCTGGAGATGCCGGTCTACTTCTGCGACCCCCACGCACCCTGGCAACGCGGGACGAACGAGAACACCAACCGCCTGCTGCGGTTCTGGCTCGAGAAGGGCACCGACCTCTCGACCCACTCCGCACGAGACCTCGCACGTATCGCGGCCACCCTCAACGCACGACCACGTCCTACCCTCGACCTGCAGACCCCAGCCCAAGCGCTGACTGCGCTGCTCGCCAACCCGGCAGCAGCATGAACCGTTGCTAAGACCGATTGACCTCGCCCCTCCCGGAACGACG
>JBAZRQ010000292.1:0-4119 GCA_041662925.1 Nocardioides sp.
CGCACCGCGACCGCGCCCGCTGTGCCTCCCCGTCGCCCCGCTGCCGCCCCCGCGTCCAGCCCGAGCTCGCCCACGCTCCCGCCCCCCGCGGCGGGTGCCTTCCCCGTCGTACGACGTGGCGGTTACGACAAGGCGGCGGTCGACGCCCGCGTGCGTCAGCTCGCCAACGAGAAGACCGGCCTCAGCTCCAGCCTGACCCAGTCCGAGCAGCGGGTGCTCGACCTCGAGGCCGAGCTGCAGGAGGCCCGCACCCTGCTCTCGGAGAACCAGACCCCGTCCTACGCCGGTCTCGGCGGTCGCGCGAGCGCGATGCTGAGGCTCGCCGAGGAGGAGGCCACCGAGATCCGCGACATCGCCGAGCGCGACGCCACCGAGATCCGCGAGCAGGCCACCCGCGACGCACGCGCGATCCGCGCCGACGCCACCCGTGAGGCCGAGGACATGCGGACCGTCCAGCTCGAGGAGCTCGAGCAGACCAGGATCCGGATCCTGGCCGACGCCGAGCAGGAGCGCTCGCTGGCCAAGGCGGAGTCCGAGGACCTGCTGGCCGCGGCCAAGCGCGAGGCCGACCAGCAGCGTCTGGCCGCACAGCAGGAGACCAGCGAGATGCGCACCTCGGCCACCCGTGAGGTCGAGCAGGCCCGCGCGGCCGCGGACCGTGAGGTCCAGGAGGCCCGCCGCACGCTCGCCGTCGAGAAGGAGCGTCTCGCCCGCGAGGCCACCGACCACCACAACAGCGCCACCGCCGAGACCAAGCGGCTGGTCGAGGAGGCCGAGCAGCGCGCCAGCGCCGCCGAGCAGCGCGCCAGCGAGGCGAGCAAGCAGGCCTCCGAGAACCGCGCGGCCGCCCAGGCCGAGTCCGAGTCGCTGCTCTCGCGGGCCCGCCGGGAGGCCGAGCAGGTCGTGGCCTCCGCGCGCAGCCAGGCCGAGTCGATCGAGTCCACGGGCACGGCCGAGATCGAGCGCGAGATCGCCGCTCGCCGCGCCGAGCTCGACCGGCTCACCAAGCGCCGCGACGCGATCACCGCTCAGCTCGCATCCCTGCGCGACGTCGTGGCTGGGTTCGGCGAGGACGAGAGTTGACCCAGGAGCCGCCGCCGGACGCTGAGGCGGCGGCACGGCACGCCGAGACGGCGGCCGTCCATGCCGAGGACGCCGCGGAGCACGCCGAGGTCGCCGCGGAGCACGCCGAGGCCGCGGCGGAGCATGCCGAGGAGCACGCTGAGGAGCACGAGTTCGGCGAGCAGGGCGCACCCTTCGAGCGCCACTCGCCGTTCTACTTCGGGTTCTTCGGCGCCCTCGGGGCGCTGCTGGCCTACTTCCTGTGGACCGCCCTGCTCGGCATCGGCTCGGTGCTGATCCTGATCGTCGTGTCGCTGTTCCTGGCCGCCGGGCTCAACCCGGCGGTGGAGTTCCTCGAGCGCCGCGGCCTGCGCCGAAGCTACGCCGTGACCGCCGTGATCGTCGCGTTCCTCGGAGCCGTCGCACTGTTCCTGGTCGCGATCGTCCCGGTGATCACCGACCAGGTGACCGCGATCAGCGACAACGCACCCGGGTGGCTCGACCGGCTGGAGCACAACAAGCGGATCCAGGACCTCAACGACGAGTACCAGATCATCGACAAGGTCAAGGACTACGTCGCCAATGGCGACTTCGTCAGCGGCCTGTTCGGCGGCGTCCTCGGCGTCGGGCTCAAGATCCTCGGGGCGCTCTTCAACGCCTTCATCATCCTGGTCCTGACGCTCTACTTCCTCTCCTCGCTCGACCGCACCAAGAAGGCGATCTACCAGCTGGCCCCCGCCTCGCGGCGCCAGCGGGTGACCCGGCTCGGCGACCGGATCATCGAGAACGTCGGGGGCTACGTCTCCGGCGCCTTCATCGTCGCGATGTGCGCCGGCGTGAGCTCACTGGTGTTCCTGTTCATCGTCGGCCTGGGTGACTACGCCGTGGCGCTGGCCGTGGTGGTGGCCCTGCTCGACGTGATCCCGATGATCGGCGCGACGATCGGTGCGGTGGTGGTGACCGCGATCGCCTTCGCCACCGACGTCAAGACCGGCATCATCTGCGCGATCTTCTTCCTGATCTACCAGCAGGTGGAGAACTACGTCATCTACCCGCGGGTGATGTCGAAGTCGGTCGACGTCCCCGGCGCCGTGATCGTGATCGCCGCCCTGGTCGGCGCCGGCCTGCTCGGTGTCGTCGGCGCGCTGCTCGCGATCCCGACCGCCGCCGCGATCCTGCTGATCTTCCGCGAGGTCGTGGTCAAGCGCCAGGACACGCGTTAGCGGCTCAGCGACGTACGGCGTCGATCTCCAGGCGCACGTAGTCGACGACCGGCTCGCTGAGTGCGTGGCGGACCTCGCGCACGAACGTCTCGTGCTCGTCAGCGGGGAGGACATCAAGTCGGGCGCCGAGCACGACCGTCGCGAGGTAGGTCTCCAGGACGTCCGGGTCGTCGCAGCGGAACGGGTCGGGACGCAGGCTCACCCGCTCGGCCTCGAAACCCGCGGCCTCCAGCCGGCTGCGGGTGGCGACGTCGTCGGCGAACTCCCACTCGGTGCCGGCCTGTCCGGACACGTCGGCGATCGCGCGGGACACGTCGGCCACGTTGCCGTGGCCGCCGCAGTCGGAGGTGAGCCGGCCGCCCGGCCGCAGCACCGCGGCCAGGTGCTCGAAGAGCGCCGCGTGGTCCGGCACCCAGTGGAACGCGGCGACGCTCATCACCGCGTCCACCGTCTCGTCGAGGGGCAGCGGCTGCCTCAGGTCGGCCTGCACGTAGGTGACGCCGTCGTCCCCGAGGCGCCCGCGCGCGACGTCGAGCATCTGCTGCGACCCGTCGAGCTCGACGAGCCGGACGCCGGGCCAGCGCTCGCGCAGCGCCGCCGCATCGCGACCGGTGCCGCAGCCGGCGTCCAGCACCCGCTCGTCACCGCTGAGGCGCATCCGGTCGAGTACGAGCCGGCCCCACTGCTCGTGCGGCAGGGTCAGGGCGTCGTACGTCGTGGCGTCCCATTCACGTGGCATGCGCTGGAACCTACGGGATCCTCAGCCCAGCGGACCGATGAAGTAGTCGGTGAGCTCGCCCGCCGTCGGTCCGTGGACAACGGCGCCGATCCCCTCGACCGCCCACGGCTGGACGAGGTCCTCGGTCAACCGCACAGTCGGACCGCGGGCGAGGCTGTCGGTGTCCACGTCGATGCCGGGGCAGACGAGGTGCACGACGTCGCGCCGGAAGACGTCGCCGTCCTCGGTGCCGATCTCGAGCACGACCCACTCGCCCTCGACGTAGTCGGCCCCGGGGCACTGGTCGCGCGGCTCCTCGCCCTCCTCGAGCGCACCCAGGTAGGCGTGCAGCCCGCCCAGGTCCAGCGTGGTGGCATAGACGAGCTCCGCCTGCCAGCCCCCCCGGCGCTCGACCGGGTGCTGGTAGACGCAGACGTTGAGCACGTCGGCCTCCTGCTGCACGTCTCCGGGCACGACGCGCGGGAAGGACGGAGAGAGCGTGTCGAGCTCTGACATGCAGGTCTCGCCGCCGGTCGCCGACGCCAGGATCCGCTCGCGCAGCGCCGCGTCGTCACTCGCCACCGTGAGCATGCTGCCGTTGACCTTGACCGTCTCCTCCACGTATCCCCCGCCGAGGTCCACGACGCCGGCCTGACGGCCCGCTCCCAGCCAGACGTAGGGACCGAGAGGGGGTCCCGACTCGACGAGGGTGCAGACGCGCCTGCTGGTGATCGGCCTCCCGACGTAGCCCCCCGCGAAGTCGCTCTCCACGGGTTGACCTCCTGCCGACCGCGCAGCACCGACGCAGGAGGCCGGCGGGGAGGCACCCCAGCCCCACGAGTCAGGGACGTCGACCTGCAGGTCGCGCCAGTACTCCGTGCGCCAGACGCCCTCGGCACCCGAGCCGCTGTCGATCGCGACCGGCGGCCCGGTCGGGTGCTGCTCCGAACCGGAGTCACGGTCGAGCGTCACGGCGGTCACTCCGGCGACGACGACAGCCGCGGCCGCCAACCCGGCGGCCACCCGACCCACCCGCCGACGTCGTACGTCGGTCCGTGCGCGGTCGGCGACGGGGACGGCGACGTCGACGTCGACGCGCTGTGCACGCCGGTCCAG
>JBAZRQ010000293.1:0-4118 GCA_041662925.1 Nocardioides sp.
AGGCCGGCGCCGAGCTGGCCAGCACCTCCGAGGTGCCGGTCGGCGGGGGGATCATCCTGACCGACCAGAAGATCGTGATCACCCAGCCCACCGAGGGCGACTTCAAGGCCTTCACGGCCGTGTGCAACCACCAGGGCAACACGGTGACCTCGGTCGAGGACGGCGTGATCGCCTGCAGCTTCCACGGCAGCGCGTACTCCGCCGCCACCGGCGAGGTCGAGAACGGCCCGGCGTCCTCCCCGCTCGCCTCCGTCGCGATCGAGGTCAAGGGCGACCAGATCCTGGCTGCGTAGGGGCTGTCCCCGGTCGACCGTAGGGTTGGGGCGTGTCACCGACCCGCCCGTCCCGCTCCGCCCGGGGGCCGCTCGCCTACCGCCCGGAGCCGGGCTCGATCCCCACGCAGCCGGGGGTCTACCGGTTCCGCGACGCCAAGGGCCGGGTCATCTACGTCGGCAAGGCGAAGAACCTCCGCGCCCGCCTGTCGTCCTACTTCCAGGACATCGGCAACCTCCACCAGCGCACCGCCACCATGGTCACGACCGCGGCCAGCGTGGAGTGGACGGTGGTCAGCACCGAGGTCGAGGCGCTGCAGCTGGAGTACTCCTGGATCAAGGAGTTCGACCCGCGCTTCAACGTCAAGTACCGCGACGACAAGTCCTACCCGTGGCTGGCGGTCACCGTCGGTGACGAGTTCCCACGGGTGATGGTCGGCCGCGGGGCCAAGCGCAAGGGCACCCGCTACTTCGGCCCCTACAGCCACGCGTGGGCGATCCGCGAGACCGTCGACGTCCTGCTGCGGGTCTTCCCGATGCGCTCGTGCAGCAACGGCGTCTTCAAGCGGTCCGCCCAGATCGGCCGTCCCTGCCTGCTGGGCTACATCGGCAAGTGCGCGGCGCCGTGCGTCGGCAACGTGTCGGCGGAGGAGCACCGGGCGATCGTCGACGACTTCTGCGACTTCATGGGCGGCCAGACCCGGCCGTTCGTGCGCCGGATCGAGAAGCAGATGTACGCCGCGTCCGACGCCCAGGACTACGAGCGTGCCGCCCGACTCCGTGACGACCTCGGCGCGCTGGAGAAGGCACTGGAGAAACAGGCCGTCGTACTCGGTGACGGCGCCGACGCCGACGTGATCGCGCTCGCCGAGGACCCCCTCGAGGTGGCGGTCCAGATCTTCTACGTGCGCGGTGGGCGGATCCGCGGCCAGCGGGGCTGGGTGGCCGACCGCGTCGACGAGGGCGGCACCCCCGAGCTGGTCGAGGACTTCCTGCTGCAGCTCTACGCCGGCACTCTGCCCGATGAGGGGGCGAACGCGATCCCGCGCGAGATCCTGGTGCCGGCGCTGCCGCCCGACGTCGCGACCTTCGAGACGCTGTTCAGCGACCTGCGGGGGAGCCGGGTGCAGATCCGGGTGCCACAGCGAGGTGACAAGAAGAGCCTCCAGGAGACCGTCGCCCGCAACGCCGGGCAGGCGCTGGTGCTCCACAAGACCAAGCGGGCCAGCGACCTGACGACCCGCAACCGGGCGCTGGAGGAGATCCAGCTGGCGCTCGACCTCGACGAGGTGCCGCTGCGCATCGAGTGCTACGACGTGTCCAACCTGCAGGGCACCGAGGTGGTCGCCTCGATGGTGGTCTTCGAGGACGGGCTGGCCCGCAAGAGCGAATACCGCCGCTTCGTGATCCGTGGCGTCGACGGCCAGAACGACGTCGCGTCCATGCACGAGGTGATCACCCGGCGCTTCCGCCGCCTGCTCGACGAGCAGGCGCGGAGCAAGGAGGTCGCCACGGACAGCGGCCCGATGCTGGTCGACCCGGAGACCGGCCGTCCCCGCAAGTTCGCCTACGCGCCCGGGCTGGTGGTGGTCGACGGCGGGCCGCCACAGGTCGCCGCCGCCCAGCAGGCGCTCGACGAGCTCGGCATCGTCGACATCCCGGTCGTCGGGCTCGCCAAGCGGCTCGAGGAGGTCTGGCTCCCAGGGCAGGAGGACCCCGTCATCCTGGCCCGCACCTCCGAGGGCCTCTACCTGCTGCAGCGCGTGCGCGACGAGGCGCACCGCTTCGCGATCACGCACCACCGCTCTCGGCGGTCCAAGACCATGGTCGAGAGCCTGCTCGACGACGTCCCCGGCCTCGGTGAGGTGCGCCGCAAGACGCTGCTCAAGCACTTCGGGTCGCTGAAGAAGCTCCGGCTGGCCACGGTCGGCGAGATCGCGATGGTGCCCGGCATCGGCGAGCGCACGGCGACCGCGATCAAGGACGCGGTCGCCCAGGCCTCACCGACCGGCAAGACTGTCTCCGTCAACACCGCCACCGGTGAGATCGAGGAGTCCTGACCATGCCCAAGGATGAGCCCACTGCCACCGGCGAGCTCGTGGTCGTCACCGGGATGACCGGCGCCGGCCGGAGCACGGCCGCCAAGGAGCTCGAGGACCTCGGCTACTACGTCGTCGACAACCTCCCACCGAGCCTGCTGCCCGACGTCGTCAAGCTGGTCGACGACGGCCTCGGTCGCGGCCAGCGGATCGCGGTCGTCGTCGACGTGCGCTCCGGGTCGTTCTTCCACACGCTGCACGCCAACCTTGCGCAGGGGGCGACCGGGCGCCGGACCACGCTGGTGTTCCTCGACGCCAACGACGAGGTGCTCGTACGCCGACAGGAGGCCGCCAGGCGACCGCACCCGCTGCAGGGCACGGGCCGGCTCCTCGACGGCCTGCACCGCGAGCGCATCGTCCTGGCCGACCTGCGCAGCGACGCCGACCTCCTCATCGACACCACGGCGCTCAACGTCCACCAGCTCACCGACCGGATCGGTGAGGCCTTCGGCTCGCCCGAGACGATGCGGCTGAGCGTCAACGTGATCAGCTTCGGCTTCAAGTACGGCATCCCGGTCGACGCCGACTTCGTGGCCGACATGCGCTTCCTGCCCAACCCGTTCTGGGTTCCGGAGCTGCGCGCCGGGACCGGCCAGGACGTCTCGGTCGCCGACTACGTGCGGGCCCAGGACGGCGCCGAGGAGTTCCTGGACGGTTACGTCCCGGTGCTGGCCCGGGTCGCGGCCGGCTACCTGCGTGAGGGCAAGCGGTTCATGCGGGTCGCCATCGGCTGCACCGGCGGCAAGCACCGCAGCGTCGCGATGGGCGAGGAGATCGCGCGGCGGCTCCGGGCCGACGGGCTCGACGTACGCGTGACCCACCGCGACCTGGGACGCGAGTGAGCGAGATGCGCGCGCAGTCGGTGGTCGCCTTCGGCGGCGGCCACGGCCTCCACGCGTCGCTGACGGCGCTGCGGATGCTCGTCGACGACCTCACGGTCGACGACCTGACCGCCGTGGTCACCGTCGCCGACGACGGAGGGTCGTCGGGACGGCTCCGCGGGGAGTTCGGGGTGCTGCCGCCGGGGGACCTGCGGATGGCGCTGGCGGCCCTGTGCGGCAACCACACCTGGGACGTCACCTGGTCGCGGGTGCTGCAGCACCGCTTCGAGGGTGCCGGCGAGATGCGGGGCCATGTCGTCGGCAACCTGCTGATCGTGAGCCTGTGGGAGCTCCTCGGCGACCACGTCGACGCCCTCGACTGGGTCGGCCGGCTGCTCGGCGCCAAGGGGCGGGTGCTGCCCATGGCGCTGACCCCGATGGTGATCACCGCCGAGGTCAGCGGGCTGCGTCCCGACGACCCCGGTGCGCTGGTCACGGTCCGGGGACAGGTCCAGGTCGCGACCACCGAGGGCCGGATCGCCTCGATCGCGCTGGAGCCCGCCGACCCCACCGTGTGCCCCGAGGCCGTCGAGGCCGTGCGCGTCGCCGACTGGCTGGTGCTCGGCCCCGGCTCGTGGTTCACCTCCGTGATCCCGCACCTGATGATCCCCGCCCTGCGCGAGGCGATCGTGACCAGTGACGCCCGGCTGATCGTGGTGCTCAACCTCGAGGAGCAGCCGGGGGAGACCCTCGGCCTCGGCCCCGGTGACCACCTGGCCACGCTGATCGAGCACGCGCCCGACCTCAAGCCCCACGTCGTCCTCGCCGACCGTTGCTGTGTCGGCGACGATGTCGACCACCTGGCGGCCACGGTGGAGTCCTACGGCGCCCGGCTCGTGCTCGACGACCTGAAGGTCGAGGACGGG
>JBAZRQ010000294.1:0-4100 GCA_041662925.1 Nocardioides sp.
AGCTGACCACCACCGGCTGCGACATCAGGTAGGCGATCGGCCCGGCGCCGGTGAGGCCGAAGGCCACCCGCACCAGCCCGACGATGACGGCGAGCACGGCCGCGAGACCGGCGAACTCGACACTGCGGGGCTCGGCCAGCGGCGCGAGCGCGCCGAACGTGAGCAGGCTGGTGACGGCGACCGGCCCGGTGGCGAGGTAGGGCGACGAGCCGACCAGCGCTGCCGCCAGCGGTGCGGCGACGGCGGCGTACAGCCCGTAGACCGGGTCGAGCCCGGCGATCGACGCGTAGGCCAGCGCCTGCGGCACCAGGATCAGGGCGACGCTGACCGCGGCGACGTGGTCCCCGCGCGCCGGCCGGGTCAGCACCGGCGTCACACCACGGACAGCGGCAACGACCGACCCACGAGGCTGCGCCGCGTCACCGGGAGCGCGGCCGCGATGCGCCGGAGCTCCTGGGCCGAGTGGGACTGCGGCGCGGAGATCATCGCCGGCACCCCGGCGTCCCCGGCCTCGCGGAGCTCGATGTCGAGAGGCACCCGGCCGAGCAGCGGCGCGTCGATGGACTCGGCCAGCCGGTCCCCGCCTCCGCTGCCGAACAGCGCCGTGCTCTCGTGGCACGACCCGCAGACCAAGGCGGACATGTTCTCCACGACCCCGGCCACCGGCATCCGCGCGTTGCGGGCCATCCGGCCCACCCGCTCGGCGACGGTCTGCGCCGCGGCCTGCGGGGTGGTCACCGCGATCAGTGCGGCGTCCGGGACCAGCTCGAGCAGCGACATGGTGATGTCACCGGTGCCGGGAGGGAGGTCGAGGAGCAGTACGTCGAGCTCGCCCCAGTGCACGTCCGTGAGGAACTGCTGCAGCGCCTTGTGCAGCATCGGGCCGCGCCACACGATCGGCTCCTCGTCGTTGACGAAGAAGCCGACCGACATGAGCGAGACCCCGTGGGCCTCGATGGGGAGCATCAGCCCGTTCAGTGCGACGGGAGCCCGTCGGATACCGAAGAGGTGCGGGATCGAGTAGCCCCAGACGTCGGCGTCGAGGACGCCGACGCGCTTGCCCTGCTCGGCAAGGGCGATCGCGAGGTTCGCGGTGACCGTGGACTTGCCGACCCCGCCCTTGCCGCTGGCGACGGCGTAGACCTGCGTGGAGGAGTCGGGCCCGAAGCGATGCTCACCCTCGGGGGCGTCACCTCGGAGGCGGGCGGCGAGCGCCATCCGCTCGCTGTCGCTCATCGCGCCGAAGCTGACCTCGACGCGCTCGACGCCGGCGACCTCACTGACGGCCGCGGTGACGTCCCGGGCCAGGGTGTCCTTCATCGGGCACGATGGTGTGGTGAGCCGGACGGTGACCTTGACCGTGCCGGAGCGGTCGGTCTGGAGGTCGCCGAGCATGCCTGCCTCGGCGAGGGGCAGGTGCAGCTCGGGGTCCTCCACTGCACCGAGCGCGGCCTTCACCGCGGCGAGGTCGACCTCGACGTTGGGTCGACGGCGGGCCAGGATGCTCACTGGCTCTCAACTCCCACCGAGGCGCCCGCGACGCGGTATGCGGAGCGCTTCGGCGTCACGTGCCGCATCATGAACTCCGGCCGGCGCTGGCCGTCAGGGCCGGGCCCAGGGCGGGACATGGCCAGCCAGCGGCGGTAGACCTCGCGCGACTTGTTCACGTCGACCTCGACGTCGCCGTACTGATCGCCTTCATGAGCCTTCTCGATGCGCACCTTCTGGTGCCAGCAGTGCATGCCCGAGACCGGGTCGGGCTGGACCGGGAAGGTGAGGTTCTGGTGCACGCCCGGGTCGTCCCAGTAGATCCGCTCGGAGTCGGGGTCGTCGCTCTTGAAGGGCTTGATGCCGTCGGTGTAGCGGAGCTTCCAGATGCCGTCCTCGGAGCGGTCGAGGTCGACCTTCCCCATGGCCCAGCGGCTGCCCGGGTGTCCCTCCTGGGTCCACCGGCCCATGTGGTGTGAGAGGCCGACCACGCCGGGGCGGATCGCCTCGGTGGCCCAGACGCGGACCACGAAGTGCCCGATCTCGGTCGTCACCCGGACCAGGTCGCCGGTCGTCAGCCCGAGCTGGTCGGCGTCGCCGTGGTTGAACCACAGCGGATGGGTGTTGGAGATCTCGTTGAGGTACTTCGCGTTGCCCGAGCGGGTGTGGATCAGCGTGGGCAGCCGGAAGTTCGGCATCAGCACGAACTCGTCGTTGCCGCGGTCGATCTTCCGCGCGGAGACGTGCGACTCGATGTAGCCCGGCGTCGCCTGGTCCGGCCACCCCCAGTCGGCCAGCGTCGTGGAGTAGAGCTCGAGCTTGCGCGACGGCGACAGCCAACCGGCGGTTCTCGTGCCGTCCTGGTGCTCGATGCCCACAGCACCGGCCTCCCCCACCAGGGGCGGGGCGGTCTCCATCGTGGTCGGCTTGCGCAGCACACCGTTCTCGTCGGGGATCGCTCCGTCGAGCTCGGCCTCGGTCAGCGGTCGCTCGTCGAGCCGGTAGACGTCCTTGGCGACCTCGAACACGCCGTACTTGCGCATGTACGCCAGGGGGGTCAGCCCCTGCTCCTCGGCCGCGGCCGGCAGGCCGGGCACGCTCTTGGCGAAGAGGATCTCGTAGTACTCGTCCTGGGTCATCTTCTCGCCGGGATGCTCCTGCGACTCGAAGTGCTTGCGGATCCCGAGCGACCCGTCGGGGTCGATCTTCCAGGACACCTCGAACCAGAACTCGTTCTCCTCCCACACCTCGCCGGGGTTGGTGTCGCGGGAGTCCTGGAAGGGCATGCCTCGCTGCTCCATCGCCACCCGCTTGACCGGCTGCCGGAAGGCAAGCCACTTCGACGTGTGGGTCTCGAACGACATCGTGTCGTGCCGCTCGGACGCGTGGCCCATCGGCAGCACGTAGTCGGCGAACGTCGCCGACTCGCTCCACGTCGGGGTCAGCGCGACGTGCAGCCCCATCTTGCTCTCGTCCTTGAGCACGTCGATCCAGGTGAACCCGTCGGGGTTGACCCACAGCGGGTTGTAGACCCGGCTGAAGTAGACGTCCAGCTTGCCCCGGCCGTCCTTGAGCAGGTGCGGCAGCAGGATCGACATCTCGTTGGTGGTGAGCGGGTACTCCGGCGGCCAGAGCATCTCGCTCCAGATGTCGTTGGCCTCCGGCATGTCGGGGAAGTGGGCGATGAACTTGTCCCAGCCGTTGGGGTGGGTGCCGCCCACCGTGCCGACGCTGCCGGTGAGCACGTTGAGGAAGAACAGGCTGCGCGTGATCTGCCAGCCGCCCAGGTTGCCCGCGGCGGCCGAGCGCCAGGTGTGGGTGGCGAGCGCGGTGCCCGCCCCGGCCACGATGCGCGCCAGCTCCTCGAGCTGCTCGACGGGCACGTGGGCCACCTCGGCAGCGAACTCGAAGGTGTAGTGGGCGTAGTCCTCGGTCAGCCGGTCCAGGAAGACCTCGAAGTCCTTCGGTGCGTCCGGGTGCAGACGCTCGAGGTAGACGTCCCAGTTCACCCAGCGCTTGAGGTACTCCTTGTCGATCTTGCGGGTGCGCAGCAGGTAGGACGCGACCGACAGGAAGATCGCACTCTCGCTGCCCGGCCACGGGGAGATCCACAGGTCCGCGTGCGAGGCGGTGTTGGAGAGCCGCAGGTCCAGGACGACCAGCTTGGCGCCGTTCTGCTTGGCCTCCATGATCCGCTGCGCGTGCGGGTTGAAGTAGTGCCCCGTCTCCAGATGGCTGGAGAGCAGCACCATCGCCTTGGCGTTGGCGTAGTCCGGGGACGGCCGGTCGTAGCCCATCCAGTGCGTGTAGCCGCTCCGCCCCCCGGAGGAGCAGACGTTGGTGTGGCTGTTGTGTCCGTCGATGCCCCAGGCCTGCAGGACACGCTCGGCGAAGCCGTCCTCACCGGGACGGCCGACGTGGTACATCACCTCGTCCCGGCGGTCTTCGACGATGGCCTTGCGGATCCGGCCGGCGATGTCCGCGACCGCCTCGTCCCACGAGACCCGCTCGAACTGTCCCGAGCCCCGCTCGCCCACCCGCTTCAGTGGATACAGGATCCGCTCGGGATCGTGGACCTGGTTGATCGTCGCCGGACCCTTCGCACAGTTGCG
>JBAZRQ010000295.1:0-4097 GCA_041662925.1 Nocardioides sp.
TCGAGCTCCTCGCGGGTGTGGCCCACGCAGGTCAGGTGCGCCATCGGGGTCATCGAGGTCTCGCGGGCGATCCTGCTGGTGACCCGGATCGTGGTGTCGCGGCTGGACCCGCCGGCGCCGTACGTCACCGAGACGAACGTCGGCTCGTAGGGCTCGAGCTCCTGGATCGCCTGCCACAGCTGTGTTTCGCCCGCCTCGTCGCGAGGGGGGAAGAACTCGAACGAGAACGACCGCCGACCCTCGTGGATCAGCTCGGCCATGCTTCGTCCGCGGTGCGTCGACATGCCGGAAGTCTAGGTAGCCGGGCGATGCCCGACGAATCCTGACCACTGGACGGCCACTAGTCTCGGGCGCGTGGCGAACGACGGGACGACTGAGCCGGACCAGTGGGACAGCGAGGCCTTCCAGGCGGCGGTCCAGGAGGCGCTCGACACCTTCCTCGACGAGCAGGCCCAGAAGCTCACGGCTCTCGGTCCCGACGCCGCGCGACTGGTCGCCGAGGCCCATCGGGCCGTCTCCGGAGGCAAGCGCTTCCGCGCGGCGTTCTGCTACTGGGGCTACCGCGCCGCTCGACCCGACGTGGAGGACGAGGCGGCGCTCGCCCGCGCCTGCGCGTCGCTCGAGATGCTGCACGCGAGCGCACTCGTGCACGACGACTACATGGACGCCTCCGACACCCGGCGCGGCCGGCCCGCCACCCATCGCGCGTTCGAGGCCGAGCACCGTGCCGACGGCTGGCGCGGCGACCCGGGGCAGTACGGCGCCGCAGCGGCCATCCTGCTCGGCGACCTGCTGCTGAGCTGGTCGGAGGAGCTGTTGCGACGCTGCGGGCTGCCCGTCGAGCGGATCGCTCCCGCGCTTGAGCTCTTCGACGCCTGCCGGACCGAGGTGATCGCCGGCCAGTTCCTCGACGTGTCGGTGCAGGCACGCGGCCGGGCCGACGTCGAGACCGCCATGACCGTGCTGCGCTACAAGTCGGCGAAGTACTCCATCGAGCGTCCGCTCCACATCGGCGCCGCCCTGGGCGGGGCGGACGCGGCGATGCTCGAGCGGCTCTCGGCGTTCGGACTGCCGCTCGGCGAGGCGTTCCAGCTGCGTGACGACCTGCTCGGCGTCTACGGCGACCCCGCGGCCACCGGCAAGCCCGCCGGCGACGACCTGATCGAGGGCAAGCGCACCGTCCTGGTCGCCCTCGCCCTCGACGGCGCCGACCAGGACGACGCGGCGCTGCTCGACCGCTCGCTCGGCCGCCCGCTCGACGAGCAGCAGGTCGACCGGCTGCGCCAGGTGATCGACGCCAGCGGCGCGCACGCCCAGGTCGAGGAGGTCATCACCGAGCTGGCTCGGCTCGCGGTGGCCGGGCTCGACCAGGCCGGCGTCGACGTACGCGCCGGCCAGGTGCTGCGCCAGCTCGCCTCCGCGGCGACCCAGCGCGTCGTCTGACGGGTTGGCCTCGGGTCAGAAAGCCATGACCTGGGCACGGCGCTTGACCTCGGTGCCGCGGTTCTCGCGCAGCGCGTCGATCGGGCGGCCGGGCAGGTCCTCCTGCTCCAGGAAGAGCCAGGCGATGATCTCGCGGTCGTCGTACTTGTTGTCGTGCATCAGCGTGAGCAGGCCGGGCAGGCCCTTGACCGGGAGGCCGTCCTGGATCAGGTCGGCCGGGACCTTCTGGCCCTCGCCCGGGACGGGTACGGCGGCGGCCAGCTCGTGGAGGCGGATCATGGTCTTGACCTTGGCGACGGTGACGTCCAGCCGCCGCGCGGCCTCCGCCCAGTCGACCCAGTCGGGAACCAGCGCGGCCAGGTCGTGGTCGGCAAGTCGTGTCTCACTCATGGGGTCATGGTTCCACCCGTGGTGTCGCCACGCCACGCCGGAGCGCCCAGAACGCTCCCACCTGGGGCCCCGACCGTACGATTGCCTCTCCGGATCCTTCCCCGTCCGGTCGCAGGAGGGTCGCTGTGAGCTCAGATCGACGTGTGCCGGGCGCTATGCCCGACCCCATGGTCGGCCGACTCCTCGACAACCGCTACCTCATGGGACCGCGGATCGCGCGCGGCGGCATGGCCAGCGTCTACGAGGCCACCGACACCCGGCTCGAGCGCACGGTCGCGGTCAAGATCATGCACGCCGGCCTGGGCGACGACGACGAGTTCGCCGCCCGCTTCGTGCGCGAGGCGCGCGCCGCGGCCCGGCTGTCGCACCCCAACGTCGTCGCGGTCTACGACCAGGGCGACGAGCACGGCACGGTCTTCCTGGCGATGGAGCTGGTCTCGGGCCACACGCTGCGCGACACCATCTCCAAGGAGAGCCCGATGTCGCCGCTGCGGGCGCTCGCGCTCCTCGAGCCGGTCCTCTCGGCACTGGCCGCGGCCCACCGCGCCGGGCTGATCCACCGCGACGTCAAGCCCGAGAACGTCCTGATCGCCGACGACGGCCGGATCAAGGTCGCCGACTTCGGTCTCGCCAAGGCGGTCAGCGCCGACACCCAGCACACCGCGACCAAGGGCGTGCTCATCGGCACCGTCTCCTACCTCGCTCCCGAGCTCGTGGTCGAGGGCAAGGCCGACGCCCGAGCCGACGTCTACGCCGCGGGCGTGATGCTCTACGAGCTGCTCACCGGCAAGAAGCCCCACGAGGGCGAGTCACCGATCCAGGTCGCCTACAAGCACGTGCACCACGACGTACCGCCGCCGTCCGAGCTGGTCCCCAACATCCCCCCGTACGTCGACGCCCTGGTCGCGCGCGCCACGGCCCGCGAGCCGGGCCTGCGCCCCGCCGACGCCGCGGTGCTGCTGCACCAGGTGCACCGGGTCAGCCACGCGCTCGCCAACGGCGTACGAGACGACGCAGACCTGACCGCCGACCTCGCGCCGATGCTGCTCTCCCGCGACCTGGGCGAGCGCAATGACACCGCGTCGGACCCGTGGGACGCCGCCGAGATGGCCGCGCTGCTGGCGCCGTCCGCTGCGGCGCGCGAAGACACCGTCACCTACCCCGCCGCTCTGCCGCCGCCCATGCAGCCGCCGGCGGGCGCGCCCCGCCCCCCTGCTCCACCGCGCGAGCCGCGGGCCCCCAAGCCGCCCAAGGCCCGCCGGCCCCGACGCTCCCGTCGCGGGCCACTGCTGCTCGTCCTGGCGCTGCTGCTGGCGACCGCCGGCGGCGCGGGCGCCTACTGGTTCGGCTGGGCCCGCTACACCTCGACGCCGGGGGTCGCCGGCATGACCCAGGCCGCGGCCGAGAGCAAGCTGGACGACGCCGGGCTGAGCGTCGACTACGCCGACGCGGCCTACTCCGAGACCGTCCCCGTCGGCCGGGTCATCGAGACCGACCCGGAGGCCGGCTCCCGGATCCTCCAGGAGGGCACGGTCACGCTCACGCTGTCGCTCGGCAAGGAACGCTACGACGTGCCCAAGGTCAAGGGCCTCACCGAGGACCAGGCCCAGGACGCCCTGCTCGAGCGCAAGCTCGAGTTCGACGAGACCATCGAGAAGTACTCCGAGACGGTCCCCGCCGGCACCGTGATCCGCAGCCTCCCCGCCTCCGGCACGACCCTGCGGCCCGGCGCCTCCGTCGACCTCGTCGTCAGCCTCGGCCGCAAGCCGATCAAGGTCGGCGACTGGGTCGGCGACGACATCGACGACGTACGGGACGCGCTCGAGGAGCGGGGTCTGGTCACCAACGTCACCTCCGAGGAGTACGACGACACGGTCCCCGAGGGCCACGTGCTCAGCCAGGAACCCCGACGCGGCACCCTCTTCCGCGGCGAGGCCGTGAGCTTCGTCGTGTCCCTCGGACCCGAGCTCGTCGAGGTGCCCAACGTGCGGGCCTCCGGCGTCGACGCCGCCACCGCCGAGCTCGAGGCCCTGGGCTTCGACGTCGACACGGAGGAGAGCTCGAGCTACATCGGGCTCGGCTACGTCCTCAGCACCGACCCGGCCGCCGGCGAGATGATCCCCAGGGGCAGCACGATCACGTTGTTCCTCGTCTGATCGTCGTTCAGGGTGGCCGGACGCGCCGCGCCGTGCGCTCGTCGCCTTGCCCCACCGCTACGCGGCACGACGTTCCGCCGTGAGTTCGCGCAGCGCCCCGGGAGGGAC
>JBAZRQ010000296.1:0-4093 GCA_041662925.1 Nocardioides sp.
GACCTGTCGCGCTACCCGCTGCCGCTCCGGCTCGGGCTCTCCGCCGCCTTCGCCGCCAAGACCAAGGCGGCCATCGACGGCACCCTGGTCAAGCTGAAGCAGGCCGCCGAGGCCGACGCCGCCTGATCCCTGGCGTCCCCACGCGGGCGTCAGTGCACCTCGCCGAGGTCCTCGTGGGCCTCGTGCGAGAGCGGCTCGACCTGGAACGTCGCGTGCCGGACCTCGAAGTGCGCGCTCACGCACTCCCCCAGCTGGTCGAGGATCCGCCCGACGCCACGGTCGGCCAGCGCCTCGTCGGTCACGGTCACGTGCGCCGACAGGCTGGGCATCCCACTGGTGATCGTCCAGGCGTGCAGGTCGTGCACGTCGACCACACCCGGCACCTCCACGAGGTGACGGCGTACGTCGGCCAGGTCCAGGCCGGCGGGCGCGATCTCCAGCAGGATCACCGCTGAGTCGCGCAGCAGCACCAGGGACCGCGGCAGGATCAGCGCCGCGATCACCAGCGACGCCACCGCGTCGGCGCGGTCCCAGCCGGTGGTCCAGACGACCACGCCGGCGGCGACCGCGAGCACCGAGCCGAGCAGGTCGGCCAGCACCTCGTTGGCCGCGCCGCGCAGGTTGAGCGAGCCGGTGTCCGACCGGTTGAGCACCACCAGCGAGACGGCGTTGGCGAGCAGGCCGAACGCCGCGAAGGCGACCATCGGTGCCGCGTCGATCTCGGTCGGGTCCCCCAGCCGGGTGATCCCGGCGTAGCCGATGTAAGCGCAGACCACCAGCAGGACCAGGGCGTTGAGCATCGCGGCGAGGATCTCGGCGCGGTGGTAGCCGAACGTCGAGCGCGGCCCGCCCGGCAGCCCCGCGACGTACGACGCCCCGAGCGCGAGCACCACGGCGCCGGCGTCGGTGGCCATGTGGCCGGCGTCGGCGAGGAGGGCGAGCGAGCCGGTGAGGTAGGCCCCGATCAGCTCGACGGCCAGGACGCTGCCGGTGATCGCCAGCACCCACCGCAGACGGGAGCGGTCGGCAGCGCGCCCGGCGGCGTGACCGTGACCGTGCCCGTGTCCCATCGTTACTCCGTAGCAGTTGGTGGTGCCATACTCCTCTCCGCGTGGGGCTCGGTCACGAAGAGGTCACGGTTCGAGCGCTCCCCGGACGGGGTTCCTCACACCGGCGGACCCTGTGCACCCCATGACCGAGAAAGTGACCCGCCGGTGACCCCTGCGCGACGCGCCGCGACCATTGCGCCCCTCCTCGTTGCCCTCTTTGCCACCCTCCTCTCGGTCGGCCCCACGACGTCCGCCGACGCCGCCACGTCGGGCCGCGGGCCAGGCCCCGCCTCGGCGGTGTCGTGGCGCAGCGCCGGCGTACTGAACCCGCTCGCGAGCCGCGTGACCCGCGGGCACCCCAAGCGGAAGGGGCAGCCGCTGTTCCGGCACACCGAGTTCCCCGACCCGACCGGCATCGCCTACCGGGGCCGCTACGTCGCGATCGCCACCGGGTCCCTCGCGCCGCGGAGCATCGCGCCCTCGGTCCGGGGCCCGTGGCGCAAGGCCGGCACCGCGCTGGCCCGGATGCCGCGCTGGGCGACCGGTCGCGGGATCTGGGCCTCCGACGTCATCGCCGTACGCAACCGCTACCTGCTCTACTTCTCGGCCCCCGTCGCCGGCCTCGGCCCTCTCGGCCGCTGCATCGGCGTCGCGGTGGCCCGGACCCCGCTCCAGAAGTTCCGCCCGATGCGGCACCCGCTCACCTGCCCCCGGTGGGCGCGGACCCCGCGGGCGTCCGACCTGGTGCGTCCCCCGAGCCCGTCGGCCGTGGCTGCCGGCGTGATCGACCCCGAGGGCTTCCGCACCCGCAACGGCCAGCGCTATCTGCTCTACCGCACCCAGGGCACGCCGTCGGCGATCCGGATGGTGCGGCTCACCAGCGACGGGACACGCGCCCGGCGCGGCGCGCGCAGCCGGGTCCTGGCCACCTCCAAGGGAGTCGTCGAGAACCCCGTGCTCATGCAGCAGCGCAAGGGCTGGGTGCTGATCACCTCCCAGGGCTACTACGGGACCTGCGCCTACCGCACGACCTGGCGCCGGGCGCCGAACCTCAAGGGCCTGCGGCAGGCCCGGTCCCGCGCACTGGTCACCCGCCAGAGCACGCGGCTGTGCGGTCCGGGTGGTGCCGACGTGGTCGGCGGCTCGATGGTGCTGCTGCACGCCTGGACCTGCCGTGACCGGTCGTGCCCCGCCGGCGACCTCCAGCGGGCTCGTTGGTACGGCGCCAGGCGCTCGCTGTTCGCGGCGCACCTGCGCTGGGACCGCCGCGGCCGGCCGCACCTGGGCCGGTTCGTCCGGCCGGTCAAGCGGCGGCACCCCGCCCAGCACTCCTCGGCCGGCACCGCTGCCGACCCGGGCACGGGGAGCGGTCTCCCGGGCCCGCTGTAGCGGAGGCTGCTCGGCCTGGATCCAGGTCAGCCGCGGCCGTGCGGCGTCAGCCAGACGTCGGGGTCGGGCCCGGCGGGGATGATGCCGGACGGGTTGATGTCGCTGTGCACGACGTAGTAGTGGGCCTTGATCTGGGCGAAGTCGGTGTTGTCGCCGAAGCCCGGCGTCTGGAACAGGTCACGGGCGTAGCCCCACAGGTGCGGCAGCTCGGTGAGCTTGACCCGGTTGCACTTGAAGTGGCCGTGGTAGACCGCGTCGAAGCGGGCGAGGGTGGTGAACAGCCGGACGTCGGCCTCGGTGATCGCGTCGCCCATCAGGTAGCGCCGGTGGCCCAGCCGCTCCTCGAGCCAGTCCATCGCGGTCCACAGCCGCTCGTACGCCGCGTCGTACGACGCCTGCGACCCGGCGAACCCGCAGCGGTAGACGCCGTTGTTGACCTCGGTGAAGACCCGCTGCATCACCTCGTCCATCTCCTCGCGGAGGGCTGCCGGCCACAGGTCGGGGGCGCCCTCGCGGTGGTGCTCGCGCCACTCGAAGAAGAGGTCGTGGGTGATCCACGGGAAGTCGTTGGTGACCAGCTCCCCGGTGGGGATGTCGACGACCGCCGGGACGGTGATCCCGCGCGGGTAGCCGGGGAAGCGCTTGAAGTAGGCCTCCTGGAGCCGCTCGATACCGAGCACCGGGTCGCGGCCACCCGCGTCGAGGTCGAAGGTCCAGCTGCGCTTGTCGTGGGTCGGGCCGGGGGTGCCGAGCGAGATCACGTCCTCGAGGCCCAGCAGCGACCGCACGATGATCGCGCGGTTGGCCCACGGGCAGGCCTTGGCGGCCACCAGCCGGTAGCGGCCGGGCTCGACCGGCCACAGCTCACCCTCCACGGGGCCGTGCTCGGGCCGGCGCGCGCCACGCGTGATCCGGTCCGGGACGTAGCTCATGTCCCGGCTGAACTCCTTGCCGGGCTCGACGTACGTCGGCGTCTGGTCGCCACTGTCGCTCATGCCCTCCAGGGTAGGTGAACGCTCAACCACCTCACGGTGCGGCCGGGCTGGGCCTGGTGTTCGCGGTTTTCAGCGGCGCGTCCGCAGTCGGTGCCGTGACCGCGGCGGTGTGGGCGGCCCGGCTGCCGCGCCACGCGACGCACCTCGTCGCCTTCCTGGTGTGCGGGGCGCCGCGGTTCGTGGTGATGGCCTTCGACTCGCCGCTGGCCGTGATCGGGGTCGTGGTGGTCGCGGCCGGCGTCCTCTACTTCGCCGTCACGATGCTGTCCGCCCTCGACCCGCGCTGGCGGGAGATGGACCGCCGGCCGGAGGGCGCCGGCGTGCCCTTGTAACTCAGTGTTCGGTTCACTAGGAGGGTGACTGGTCACCCAGCAAGTCGATCGGACACTGAGTTACAAGTGCCACGCCCGCGCGACCTCGAGCAGCCGGTCGTTGGCCTCGGGCTCGCCGATGGAGACCCGGGCACCCTCGCCGGCGAAGGGGCGTACGACGATCCCGGCGGCGTCGCAGGTGGCTGCGAACTCGGCGGTGCGCTCGCCCAGGGCGAACCAGACGAAGTTGCCCTGCGGCTCGGGCACGGTCCACCCCGCCGACGCCAGGCCGGCGACGACCCGGGCCCGTTCGAGGGTCAGTGCCTCGACCCGTTCGAGCAGCGGGTCC
>JBAZRQ010000297.1:0-4091 GCA_041662925.1 Nocardioides sp.
AGACCAGGTCCTCCCCGATCCGCCGGGTCATCTCGTCCGCCTCGATGCCCTCCCCGGTCGCCGACTCGACGGGCCGGCCGGCCTGCTCGGCCGCGTCGGCGGCGAAGGCGTTCCACCAGGCGACCGCCAGGTCGACGTCATCGGCCCGCGCCGCACGCAACAGCCCCGCCGGCAGCGGCGGCACCACCACCTCGGCGGCCTCCCAGAGCCGCATGTGCTCATGCACGCGAGCGGTGCCCCCGGAGAGCCGCGCCATCTCGTCGGCGAAGTGCTCGGTGGCCGGCAGGGCGCCGTTGACCGCCTCCACCTGCTCGCCGCGCTCGTGCAGCGCCCGGGCGAGCGCGCGGGCACCCTGCTCGGGCATCGGCAGCACGTAGAGCGGGTAGGGCCCGAACGGCGCGGTGCGCATCGCCACACCGACCACGCGGTCGCCCTCGCGCACGGCGACCCACCAGTGCAGGTGGTCGCCACGCGGCTCGCCGCGCGCGTCGGCGGCGGCCACCCGCTGGGTCACCGTGGACACCACGGTGGTCACGACGGGGTCCTGGGCGAGGACGTCCTCGACATCGCGCAGGAACGCCGCCGGGTCGTCGTAGAAGTTCAGGTCGGTCACCTGCGGAAACCTACGAGGCCGGGACAGCCGAGGCCACCGACTTATCCGGGTGACCGCCCCCACTAGGATTTGTCCATGACCGAGATTATCGAGAACCCAGCCCCGGACACGACGAGCACCGACACCGGTGCCGTCGTAGTACCGGACAAGCCGGCGCTCGAGGGTCTCGAGGACAAGTGGTCGGAGCGGTGGAAGGCCGACCAGACCTACGCCTTCGACCGCACCCAGCCGCGGAGCAACGTCTTCTCGATCGACACCCCGCCGCCCACGGTCAGCGGCAGCCTGCACGTCGGCCACGTCTTCTCCTACAGCCACACGGACCTGATCGCGCGCTTCCAGCGGATGCGCGGCAAGTCGGTGTTCTACCCCATGGGCTGGGACGACAACGGCCTCCCGACCGAGCGCCGGGTCCAGAACTACTACGGCGTCCGGTGCGACCCGTCGCTCCCCTACGACGCCGACTTCACGCCGCCGGAGAAGCCCGACGCGAAGAAGCAGGTCCCGATCTCGCGGCCCAACTTCGTCGAGCTGTGCGAGCAGCTGGTCGAGGAGGACGAGTTGGTCTTCGAGTCGCTGTGGCGCACGCTCGGCCTGTCCGTCGACTGGGCCCAGACCTACACGACCATCGGCCCGCGCGCCCAGAAGGTCAGCCAGACCGCCTTCCTGCGCAACTTCGCCCGCGGCGAGGCCTACCTCCAGGACGCCCCGACCCTCTGGGACGTCACGTTCCAGACCGCAGTCGCCCAGGCCGAGCTCGAGGCCCGCGACTACGCCGGCGCCTACCACCGCGTCACCTTCCATACCGCGCCCGCTGACGGGGCTGCCGGCGAGCCGGTCGCGATCGAGACCACCCGCCCCGAGCTGATCCCGAGCGTGGTCGCGCTGATCGCCCACCCCGACGACGAGCGCTACCAGTCGCTCTTCGGGACCAGCGTCACCTCGCCGGTCTTCGGCGTCCCGATCCCGGTCGTCGCCCACCCCGCCGCCGAGATGGACAAGGGCGCCGGCATCGCCATGTGCTGCACGTTCGGCGACCTCACCGACGTCACCTGGTGGCGCGAGCTCGACCTGCCGGTGCGCACCGTCATCGGCCGCGACGGCCGGTTCACCCGCGAGACGCCCGAGTGGCTGTCGAGCGAGGAGGCCGCGGCGGCGTACGGCGAGCTCGCCGGCAAGACCGTGTTCTCCGCCCGCGAGGCCATGGTGGCCGCGCTGCGCGAGAGCGGCGACCTGGTCGGCGACCCGGTCCCGACGCAGCGGATGGCCAACTTCTACGAGAAGGGCGACAAGCCGCTCGAGATCGTGGCCACCCGCCAGTGGTACATCCGCAACGGCGGACGCGACGCCGCCCTGCGCACCGAGATGCTCGACCGCGGCGGCGAGATCACCTGGCTCCCGACCCACATGCGCCACCGCTACGACAACTGGGTCGGCGGGCTCAACGGCGACTGGCTGATCTCCCGCCAGCGCTTCTTCGGCGTCCCGTTCCCCGTCTGGTACCCCCTCGACGCCGAGGGCGAGCCCGACTACGCCCACCCGTTGACGCCGACCGAGGCCGAGCTGCCGGTCGACCCCTCGACGCAGGCTCCGCGCGGCTACACCGAGGACCAGCGCGGCAAGCCGGGCGGGTTCCTCGGCGACCCCGACGTGATGGACACCTGGGCCACGTCGTCGCTCACCCCCCACATCGCAGGCGGCTGGGAGTCCGACGACGACCTGTGGCAGCGGGTCTTCCCGATGGACCTGTGCACCCACGCCCACGACATCATCCGCACCTGGCTGTTCTCCCGCGTCGTGCGCGCCCACTTCGAGAACCACGTCGCGCCGTGGAGCCACGCCCTGGTCTCGGGCTTCATCGTCGACCCCGACCGCAAGAAGATGTCCAAGTCCAAGGGCAACGTGGTCGTCCCGACCGAGATCCTCGACAAGTACGGCGCCGACGCGGTCCGCTGGCGCGCCGCGATCGCCCGCCCCGGCCTGGACTCGCCCTTCGACGAGACCCAGATGAAGGTCGGCCGCCGGCTGGCGATGAAGGTCCTCAACGTCTCCAAGTTCGTGCTCGGCAGCGTCGGCGCGAGCTCGGTCAACCCTGTCGAGGTCACCGAGCCGATCGACTGCGCCCTCCTGGGGCGGCTCGGCACCGTGGTCACGAAGGCCACCGACGCGTTCGAGGCCTACGACTACACCACCGCGCTCGAGGCCACCGAGAAGTTCTTCTGGGAGTTCTGCGACGACTACGTCGAGCTGGTCAAGGAGCGCGCCTACCGCGAGGAGGGCGGCGCCCCGACCGAGTCGGCCCGCGCCACGCTGGCGCTGGCGCTCCAGGTCCAGCTGCGCCTGCTCGCGCCGTTCCTGCCCTACGTCACCGAAGAGGTGTGGTCGTGGTGGCAGCCCGGCTCCATCCACCGCAGCACCTGGCCGGCGGTCGCCGAGCTCGGCTCAGCCGCGGCCTACGACCCGGTCGCGGTCGACGCGGTCGCGGCGGCGCTGATCGGGATCCGGGGTGCCAAGTCCCAGGCCAAGGTGTCGATGCGCGCCGAGCTGTCGCGGGTGGAGATCTCCGGGCCCGAGGTGCTCGTCCGCGCCGCCGAGCTGGCCGAGGCCGACCTGCGTGCCTCCGGCAAGATCACCGGCGAGCTGGTCTTCACCGCCACCGACGCCACCGAGCTGAGCGTCAGCGCGGAGCTGGCCCCGACGGAGTAGCCGCTACGCGGACTTCTTCTTCTTGGTCTCGGTCTCGCGCGGCACCAGGGTGGGCGCGACGTCGTCGTTGACGACCTCGGCGGTCACGATGACCTTGGCGATGTCGGCGCGCGAGGGCACGTCGAACATGACGTGGAGCAGCACCTCTTCGATGATCGCGCGCAGGCCGCGGGCGCCGGTGCCGCGCTCCATGGCGTGGTCGGCGATGGCGGCGATGGCGTCCTCGGTGAACTCCAGCTCGACACCGTCGAGCTCGAAGAGCTTCTGGTACTGCTTGACCAGGGCGTTGCGCGGCTCGGTGAGGATCTGGACGAGCGCGGCCTGGTCGAGCTTGGTCACGCTGGCGATCAGCGGGAGCCGGCCGATGAACTCGGGGATCAGGCCGAACTTCGTGAGGTCCTCGGGGCGGACCTGGGCGAGGAGGTCTTCGGCGTCACGCTCGGCGGCGGTGCGGACCTCGGCGGTGAAGCCGAGGTTCTTCTTGCCGACGCGCTGCTCGACGATGTGCTCCAGGCCGGCGAACGCCCCACCCACCACGAACAGGATGTTGGTGGTGTCGATCTGGATGAACTCCTGGTGCGGGTGCTTGCGCCCGCCCTGAGGCGGCACCGAGGCGGTGGTGCCCTCGATGATCTTGAGCAGCGCCTGCTGGACGCCCTCGCCAGAGACGTCGCGGGTGATCGAGGGGTTCTCCGCCTTGCGGGCCACCTTGTCGATCTCGTCGATGTAGATTATGCCGGTCTCGGCCTTCTTGACGTCGTAGTCAGCGGCCTGG
>JBAZRQ010000298.1:0-4061 GCA_041662925.1 Nocardioides sp.
GCTGGTGCTGGCCGGCCAGGTCATCCGGGGTCGGATCGACGCGGTCTATGCCGAGGAGACGGCGGAGGGTCCCGGCTACCTCCTCGTCGACTGGAAGACCAACCGGGCGCAGACCGCCGACCCGCTCCAGCTCGCGGTCTACCGGCTGGCCTGGGCCGAGCTGCACGACCTCCCGGTTTGGCGGGTGCGCGCGGCGTTCTGCTACGTCCGCACGGACGAGCTGGTCGAGCCGCCGGACCTGCCGGGCCGCGACGACCTCGAGGCGGTGCTCAGGCCGTAGCGGACGCGTCGCGGGCGAGCCAGTCGGCCACGCCGCGCGCCGCCGTACGTCCTGCCCGGTTGGCGCCGATGGTGCTCGCCGAGGGGCCGTAGCCCACGAGCTGCACGCGAGGGTCGGCGACGGCGGTGGTGCCGGCGAGCTGGATGCCGCCTCGCGGGCTGCGGAGGCGGAGCGGGCCGAGGTGGGTCACCGCCGGCCGGAAACCGGTCGCCCACAAGATCACGTCGGCCGGCTCGAAGGCGCCGTCGGGGAAGCGCACCCCGCCGGGCTCGACGCGCGCGAACATCGGGGCCCGGACATAGGCGCCGAGCAGCTCGGCGGCGCGCTCCTGCGGGCGCAGCATCAGTCCGGTCACGCCGACCACGCTGGCCGGGGGCAGGCCCAGCCGCACCCGTTCCTCGACCAGGGCGACCGCCGCGCGGCCCACCTCGGGCGTGAACTCGTCGGTGCGCCACACCGGCTCGCGGCGGGTGACCCACAGGGTGTCGGTGACCAGGGCGATCTCGCCGAGCAGCTGCACGGCGGACGCCCCGCCGCCGACCACGACCGTGCGCCGGCCGCGGAAGTGCTCGGCGCCCGGGTAGTCGGCGGTGTGCAGCTGCTCGCCGGCGAACGTCTCCATGCCGGGGTAGCGGGGCACGAACGGGTGGCGCCAGGTGCCGGTCGCGTTGACCAGGGTCCGGCTGGCCCAGCGGCGCTCGTCCGCGTGCGTCAGCAGCAGGCCGCCCTCGTCGGTGACCCGGTCGACCCGGACCGGCCGGACGACCGGCAGGCCGTGCTCGCGCTCGTAGGCGGCGAAGTACGCCGGGACGGCCTCGTTGGCGCGCAGCCCGGAGTCGCCCGGCGCCTCGGTGCCCGGCAGCGCGGCGATGCCGTGCACGTCGTCCATGCTCAGCGAGTCCCAGCGGTGCTGCCAGGCCCCGCCGGGGGAGGCGTCGGCGTCGAGGACGACGTGGGAGAGTCCGCGCCGGAGCAGGTGGTACGACGCCGAGAGGCCGGCCTGGCCGGCGCCGATCACCAGCGAGTCGAGGAGCTGCACACCCGCGTCAACGCCACGCGGGCCGCGGTTATTGCGCGAGGCTCGCTTCGAGGGCGACCTCGACCATCGCACCGAAGGTCTGCTCACGCTCCTGAGCGGTGGTGTGCTCGCCGGAGACGATGTGGTCCGAGACGGTACAGATGGTCAGCGCCCGGCGCCGGTGCTTGGCGGCCAGCGTGTAGAGCGCGGCGGCCTCCATCTCGACCGCGAGGACGCCGTAGTCGGCCATCCGCGTGACCAGGTCGGGCCGGGCTGAGTAGAACGAGTCGCTGCTGAACACCAGGCCCACGTGCACCGGTGCCCCGTCCACGCGGCGCTCTCCGGCCGCGGCCGCGTCGCGCAGCAGCCCGAAGTCGGCGACCGGCGCGTAGTCGAGGCCCTCGAACGTGATCCGGTTGATCGAGGAGTCGGTGCAGGCGCCGGACGCGATCACGATGTCGCGCAGTGCGAGCCGCTCGCTCAGCGCGCCGCAGGAGCCGACCCGGACGACGGACTGCACGTCGTACTCCGTGAACAGCTCGTGGACATAGATCGCGAGCGACGGCTGGCCCATGCCGGAGCCCTGCACGGACACCTGCCGGCCGCGCCAGGTGCCGGTGAAGCCGTACATGCCGCGCACCTCGGTGTAGCAGGTGGCGTCGTCGAGGAACGTCTCCGCGATCCACCGGGCCCGGAGGGGGTCGCCCGGCATCAGGACGACGGGAGCGATGTCGCCCGGCTGGGCGCCGATGTGGGTGCTCATGGGCATGGACCCTAGAACTAGTTTGTCGTCGTGACATATCCGCACCTCGAGCTCTCCGCCCACGCCCACGACCGTGCGGGCCAGCGTCGTACCGACGATGCATGGATCGACGAGCGCTGGGCCGACCCGGAGACCCGGGTGCTGGTGGTCTCGGGCACGCGCGTGCGCCCGCTCGACGGGGCCCTCGACTGGGTGGCACCTGGTGACGCCCCCGAGGGGGTGCGGGTCCTGCTCGGCGACCGGGACGGGCGCACCTGGTTCGCGGTGATCACCGACGCCGCCCTGGCTAAGGCCGAGCAGGGGGAGTGGCACCCGCTCCGGGGCCTGCTGCCGCTGCTGACCGGCGAGGCCGTGGCCGGGGCGCCCCTGGTCTTCCACGCCCTCGGCCTGGCGGAGTGGCACTGGGCGACGCGGTTCTGCCCCCGCTGCGCGGGTGCGCTCGAGCCGGCCGCCGCAGGCCACGAGCTGCGCTGCACGCAGTGCGGCAAGGCGCAGTTCCCGCGCACCGACCCCGCGGTGATCATGCTCGTGACCCACGGCGAGCCCGGCGCCGACGACGAGCGCTGCCTCCTGGGCCGGCAGGCGGTGTGGCCCGAGGGGCGGTTCTCCACGCTCGCGGGGTTCTGCGAGCCGGGCGAGACCCTCGAGGACGCCGTACGACGTGAGGTGCTGGAGGAGGTCGGGGTCCGGGTGGGGGAGGTGGCCTACTTCGGCAACCAGCCGTGGCCGCTGCCGGCCAGCCTGATGCTCGGCATGGTCGGGCGCGCCGAGACCACCGACATCCTCGTCGACGAGCACGAGATCGAGGAGGCCCGCTGGTTCACCCGTACCGAGATGCGCGAGCAGGCCGAGTCGGGCGTGCTCCTGCTCCCCAGCGGGGTCTCGATCAGCCGCTCACTGGTCGAGTACTGGTACGGCGGTCCGCTCCCCGGCAATTGGTAGTGGACGGACTTCGTCCGTCCATTGGGAGTACTCGCTGCGCTCGTACTCCCGTCCCCGTGCCAGTGTCAGCCGAGAGAGGCGATCTTCTGCTTGACCTGGGCCAGGGAGGGGTTGGTCTGGGCGGTGCCGTCGGTGAAGACGAGCGTGGGGACGGTCTGGTTGCCGTTGTTGGCCGTCTCCACGATCTGGGCGGCCTCGGGCTGCTGCTCGATGTCGACGACGGCGTAGCTGATGCCCTCGCGGTCGAGCTGGCTCTTGAGCCGGTGGCAGTAGCCACACCACGGGGTCGTGTACATCGTGAAGCTGCTCATCTGGGACTGTCGCCTCCGGCGTCTAGGGTCGAACCTGTCACCCGATCCAACCACCCGCACCCAGGAGTTGTTCCTTGTCGCAGGCCATCGACGGCGGCCCGGCCACCGACCTGCTCGCCTCGCTCGACCCGGAGCAGCGCCAGGTCGCCGAGGCGTTGCGCGGACCCGTGCGGGTCCTGGCCGGAGCGGGCACCGGCAAGACCCGGGCGATCACCCACCGCATCGCCTACGGCGTCGCGACCGGCGTCTACGCCCCGCCCGAGGTGCTCGCGGTCACGTTCACCACGCGGGCCGCGGGTGAGATGCGGGGGCGCTTGCGCGCGTTGGGGGTCGGCTCCGTTCAAGCTCGCACGTTCCACTCAGCCGCGCTGCGCCAGCTGCGCTACTTCTGGCCCCACGTCCATGGCGGCGAGCTGCCGACGCTGATCGAGTCCAAGATCGGCCTGATGGTGACCGCCGCCCGCAGGCAACGGCTCAACACCGACCAGGCGCTGCTGCGCGACCTCGCCTCCGAGGTCGAGTGGGCCAAGGTCAGCAACGTCCACCCCGACGACTACGCGCGCCTCGCCGACGCACGCGGCCGCTCGGTCGCGGGCCACGACTCCGAGACCGTCGGGCGCGTGTTCGCCGCCTACGAGGAGGTCAAGCGCGGCCAGGGCCGCATGGACATGGAGGACGTGCTGCTGCTGACCGCCGGCATGCTCGCCGAGGACGAGCGGGTGGCCGCGCAGATCCGCCGCCAAGATC
>JBAZRQ010000299.1:0-4058 GCA_041662925.1 Nocardioides sp.
CGAGGTCGTCGCCGAGATCGAGGCCGCGGGTGGCCGCGCCGTCGTCAACGGTTCTGATGTGACGGACTTCGAGCAGGCCGGCGCGATGGTCGCCCAGGCGGTCGACACCTTCGGCCGGCTCGACATCCTCGTGAACAACGCCGGCATGGTGTCGGTCGCCGATGACAGGGCCCTCTCCGGCGCGGTCGAGACCGTGTCGTACGCCGAGTGGCAGCACAGCCTGCGCCGGAACCTCGACACGGCCTTCCTGATGAGCCGCGCGGCAGTGCCAGTGATGCGCCGTGGCGCCTGGGGCCGGATCGTCATGGTCGCCAGCGTCACCGGCCCGGTGATGGCGATGCGCGACGACGCGGCGTACGCCGCAGCCAAGGCCGGCATGGTCGGGCTCACCCGCTCGCTGGCCGTGGACCTCGCGGACGACGGCATCACCGCCAATGCGGTCGCCCCCGGGTGGATCGCCACCGGTTCGCAGACAGAGGACGAACGCCGGGAGGGCGAGGTCACTCCGCTCAGGCGCAGCGGCAGCGCCGACGAGGTCGCTTGGCCGGCGGCGTGGCTGTGCACGCCCGGCGCGGCCTACGTCACCGGTCAGTGCCTCGTCGTCGACGGGGGCAACGCGGTAGCGGAGGAGCGGCGGGTCTGAGCCCGGGTCAGCCGGGCTCGGCGCAGGTCGCCGCCAGTGCCGCCGCCAGCAGGTCGACGTGTTCGTCGGCGAAGACCAGCGGGGGGCGGATCTTCAACGTGGCGCGGTCGCGACCGGTTCGGCCGATGAGCACCCCACGCTCTCGCATACCCTCCACGATCCTGCCTGCCCGGTCGGGGCTCGGCCGCCCGGTGGCAGGGTCGACGATGTCGACCGCGAGCACCAGCCCCCAGCCCCGCACGGCCGCAACGTCGGCGCGACCCGTTGCGACCTCGCGCAGAGCCTCGAGCAGGTGCGCACCCACGGCGGCCGCGTGGTCAACGAGACACTCCTCGTCGATGGTGCGCAACACCGCGAGGGCCGCGGCGCAGGCGGCGGTACTGCCGCCGAAGGTGCTGAAGTAGTCGGTGCTCCCCACGAACGGGTCCACCAGGTCGGCTGGGCCGATCACGGCAGCTACCGGATAGCCGTTGCCCATGGGCTTGCCCACGGTGACGAGGTCGGCTGGCACCTCACCGGCCACAAAGCTCCAGAGGTGGTGCCCGGTGCGGCCGTGGCCCGCCTGCACCTCGTCGGCGACGTACAGGCCGCCGGCCTCGTGGATGGCCGCGGCAGCCGCCCGCGTCCACTCGTGGGCGGGCCCGAGCACCCCGTCGCTGGTGAAGACACCGTCGACGAGCATCGCGGCGACTCCGCGGCCGGACGCCGCCAGGCTGCGGACGGCGTCGACGACCGCAGAGGGCGCCGCAGCCGGCGGCGGCACCACCCGCATGTGGGTGGGCGGGTCCGCACCACGCCAGCTCTCGGGAGAGAACGCGTAGGTGGCCTCGGTGACGCCGTGGTAGGCCCACTCGGTGGCGATGCCGCCCGAGGCCCCGGTGGCGTGGCGGGCGATCCGCCAGGCCAGGTCGTTGGCCTCGCTGCCGGAGTTGACGAACAGCACCCGGTCGAAGCGTTCCGGCAGGGTGGCCAGAAGCCGCTCCGCGAGCTCGACCGGGGCGTCTTGGAGGTAGCGGCTGTTGGTGTTGAGTGTCGCCAGCTGGGCACTCACCGCCGCCACCAGAGCTGGGTGGGAGTGGCCGAGCACGGGCACGTTGTTGTAGGCGTCGAGGTAGCGCCGGCCGTCGGCGGCTTCGAGCACGACGCCATCTCCTCTGACGAGGTGCAACGGCCGGTCATAGCTCAGCTCCTGGCCGCCGAACGAGCGTGCGCGGGCCTCGATCAACGTCGCCGTCGACCGGCCGGCAGGGGGAGGCGGCGTCCCGAACCGGCTCGCCAGTCTGTCCAGTCCGGCGGCCAGCATCGTCTCGAGCTGGAGATAGGCCTCGTCGTCGATCTCCGGCGCCCACCCCTGCTCGCGGGTGCGCCAGGCGGTGATGAGGACGGTGGCGGCGTAGCGGCCGGCCATCAGGTCGGCGACCAGTGCGAGTTCCTCCGGCTCGAGCGAGGTGACGGCGTGGTAGCCGGCGACCACCTCGCTGGCCAGGTCAACGCCACCCGCACGCCCGCTGAGCACGTCGGCCGCCGCGACGGCCAGGTCGCAGACCAGGGCCGTGTGGGTCATGTCGCCGAAGTCGGTGATGCCCGTCACGGCCAGGCGGTGGTCGACCAACACGTTGGTCGGCGCCAGGTCGTTGTGCACCACCTGGGCGCGCAGCCGGGGCAGCGCAGGGGCGACCCGCTGCTCGAAGCGGTCGAGCACCGCCTCGATTGCCGGTCGTCTGTCAGCGGCAACCGCGGAGAGCCATGGCCGCAGCTGCGGCAGGCGCTTGACGTCCCACGCGATGGGATGGGTCGCGGCCGGGTGGGCGAAGCCCCGCAACGCCCGACCGAGGCGAGCGCTCGTGCGCCCCCACTCGCGCAAGTGCACGGCGTCGAGCTCGTCAGGCTTTGGGTGCCGGCCCTCCAGCCAGGTCAGCACCCAGGCGAGCGAGTGGCGGCCGTCGCGGGCGGTCAGCTGCACCCACGGTCGTCCGTCCCGGGTCGGTACGACGCCGGGTACCGGCAGCTCGGGGGCCACCGATCGCAGGTGACGCAGCGCCGAGCACTGCAGGTCGAGCACCGCCTCGGGATCGGCCGGGTTGTGCACCTTGAGCAGGTGGCGTGTGGGGCCGGAGTCGAGTCGGAAGTTGCGGTCCCGCTCTCCGTGCAGAGGCGTGAGGTCGCCCGAGAGGCCCCAATGCGTCTCTAGCGAGGCGTGGAGGGCGTCGAGGTCGAGGTCGGGCCCCGGCACGGACAGCGGGTCGTCGGGTGTCGCACTCATGCGGGACATTGTGCTTCCAGCGCGAGCCGGCAGTGTCCATGCCGTGTGGTCGCTATTCACCTAGATCGACGTGATCCCGAAGGACTTCAGCTTGCGGTAGAGCGACGCGCGCGAGATGCCCAGTGCCGCGGCGGCCTGGACCCGGCTGCCCTCGGCATCATGCAGGGCCTGGACGATGGCGTCCCGCTCGAGGGCCTCCATGCCGATCAGGCGACGGCGCGAGGTGTCGTGGCAGTAGCCGGGCAGGTCCTGCGGCTGGATCTCGCCGACGGGCCGCTTGAGGAGGGCTGATTCCAGGGCTTCCTGGAGCTGGCTGATGTTCCGCGGCCACGAGTAACCGGCGATGAGTCGCATTGCCGCCGGGCTCACCGACACGCCACGGCGGTCCGCGACCTCGGCCAGGACGCTCGTCACGATGGCCGCGAGGTCGTCCGTGCGATGTCGCAGCGGCGGCACGGTCACAGCCTGCTGGAAGTGGATCAGCAGCTCACGGAAGGGCAGGTCGGAGTCGAGGTTCGCATCCGACAGCGTTGCCGCGACCGACACGGGAAGGTCACTGTCCGAGATGGCCAGCAGGAACGCGTTGAGCCGCTCGACGCCCTCGGTCGAGAGCTCGTCGATGTTGCGGAAGATGCACAAGGTGGGGATGCCGGTGGACTGGATCGCCTCCTCGGCGTCGTCGTAGCTGTTGCGAGCGATGTCGGCGGCATCGACGACGAAGCTCCGTCCGCCGTGCTGCAGTCGGTGGTAGATCTCGGTGACGAGCGAGAACTTGCCCGATCCCGTCTCGCCCATGACCAGGAGCGCGTCCTGGTACGTCAGTGCCGCCGTGATGTCCTTGCGGGCCCGGCGCCAGGCAGGGGACCGGCCGTCGCTCACTGCGTCGACCGGGCGACGAAGCTCCGCGACCTTCTGGGCCGGGGCCGCGCCGGTGGGGGCGGGGATCTTCTCGTCGGGCAGGCGCAGCTCGCAGGGGGGGCGCACGTCCTCGGAGAGCAGGTTGACCTCGAGCACCATCCCGGCGATGTCACTGCCGACGACGATCCGGGTGCCGCGCAGCCGCACGGTCTTGCCCGACGGCAGCTCGATCTCGTCGACGCGCCGCTCGGCCCGGCTCATCATGTAGCGGGCGTGCTCCTGGAGTGTCTGCTG
>JBAZRQ010000300.1:0-2144 GCA_041662925.1 Nocardioides sp.
AGGAGCGGCAGACCTCGATCGCCGGGGTCGTCCACCGGCTGCCCGAGCCGTTCATGGTGCTGGCCACGCAGAACCCCATCGAGGAGGAGGGCACCTACGTCCTCCCCGAGGCGCAGATGGACCGCTTCCTGCTCAAGGAGGTCGTCGACTACCCCTCGATGACCCACGAGCTGGACATCCTCGACCGGGTGGCCGATGGCACCCTCGGCCCGCACGCCGCCGAGGTGGCCCCGGTGCTGAGCACCGCGGACGTGGTCGGGCTGCAGCGGCTCACCGAACGCGTCTACGTCGACGCCGCGATCAAGGACTACATCGTCCGCCTCGTCAACGCCACGCGGCACGTCGGCGACGTGCTCGGCCCCGACCAGGGCCGGTACGTCGAGATCGGTGCCAGCCCGCGCGGCAGCATCGCCTTCCTCCAGGTGGCCCGCGCGCTGGCGATCCTGGACGGGCGCAACCACGTCATCCCCGAGGACGTACGCCGGCTGCGCCACGGCGTACTCCGCCACCGGATGCACCTCACCTTCGAGGCGCTCGCCGACCGGGTGCGCCCCGAGGAGATCATCGACGCAGTCTTCGACAACGTCGCGTCCCCCTGACCCGACATGGCGACCCACCTGCCGCGGATCAAGTCGCGGATGGCCATCCACTCCCACCGCAAGGTGCGGGGGCTGCTGCAGGGGGAGTACGCCTCGATCTCGGTCGGGCGGTCGATGGACCTCAACGACCTGCGCGAGTACGTGCGCGGCGACGACGTCCGTGACATCGACTGGAAGGCCTCGGCCCGCGGCGGCCACATGCTCGTCAAGCGCTTCGTCGCGACCCGCAAGCACACGGTCCTGGTCGTCGTCTCGACGGGGCGGAGCATGGCCGCGGTCAACGACCGGCTGCTGCCCAAGCGCGACCTCGCCGTCTACGTCGCCGGGGTCGTCGGCTGGCTCGCGGTCCGTCACGGTGACCTTGTCGGCGTCGCCTACGGCGATGCGGGGGGTTGCCAGGTGCGCCCCGCGTCCGGTGGGGAGCTCCGGCTGGAGCACGCGCTCGGCGCGATCCACGACGCGATCACACCCGATGCCGCCCCCTCCGACCTCGCGGGGCTGCTCGAGCACGTCGCCCGGGCCGTACGCCGGCGCCGCACGATCATGGTCGTGGTCTGCGACGAGCACGCCCTCGACGATCGCCTCACAGACGCCCTCGACCGGGCCCGCGTCCAGCACGAGGTGCTGCTCGTGACCGTGGGTGACCTTGACCCCACGCGGCCCGACGTGCCCGCGCTGGCCGACATCGACAGCGGCGCCGCGCTGCCCGAGTGGATGGCGGGGGACACCCGCCTCGAGCGTGAGTACGCCGACCGGCTGGCCGCCGATGCGCGCGGCCTCCAGGCCGGCCTCGCCCGGCTGGGCATCCCGCACGAGGGGGTCGTCGACCACGAGTCCGCCGTACCTGCCATCTTCCGGCTGCTGGAGAGGCATCGGCATGCTCGGCGCCGCTGAGTTCACCGGCCCGACGTCGTATGCCGCGTGGCTGACCTGGCTCGCGGTGCTGCTGCCGGTGCTGGTCGTCGCGTGGTACGCCGGTGTGACCTGGTGGGCGCGTAGCCCCAGCCGCCCGCACCTTCACGACCTCGAGACCCAGCGACGCGACCACCTGGCGCGCCTCGACCGGGTCGAGGCGGAGGTCGCCGGCGGGACCCTCTCCTTGCGCGCCGCGCACCAGGCGATCAGCGAGATCGTGCGTTCCTTCGCGGCCGCCGCCGGTCCGGTGGATGCCCGCCCGATGACCCTCGAGCAGCTCCGGGTCCATGGGCACGCGGGGCTGGTCGACGTGGTCGCGCTCGTCTACCCGCCGGAGTTCTCGCCCGGGGCGCAGGGCGGGCCCGCGGAGCGACTGGCCCCCGCGCTCGCAGACGCCCGGACGGTCATCGGGGAGTGGCAGCGTGACTGACCTGCGGTGGCCGTGGCTCGCCGTCACGCTCGCGGTCGTCGCGCTCGCCCTGCTCATGCTGTGGACGCGCCGGCCACGCCGCGGGGCGTCCGGGCTGCCGGTTGCGCACACGGAGCGGTTCCGCGCGCTGCCTCGCTTCCGGGCGCTGGCGAGGCGCGAGCAGCTCGTCGCCGGTGCGGCGACGCTGGGGGCCTTCGTCC
>JBAZRQ010000300.1:2154-4046 GCA_041662925.1 Nocardioides sp.
CCCTGCTGGCCGCCCGCCCCGCCCGGGAGGTGGTCGTCGAGCCGGACCGCAACGGGCGCGACATCATGTTGTGCCTCGACGTCTCGGCGTCGATGGACCCCTGGAACCGGCAGGTGGTGGCGAGCTTCGGGCAGCTCCTCGACGAGCTCAACGGCGAACGGATCGGGCTGACCATCTTCAGCGGTCTGTCCGTGTCGGTGTTCCCGCTGACCGACGACTACGACTACGTGCGCAGCAAGCTCGACGAGGCGGAGGGCGCGTTCTCCGGTGGCAACCTCTCCTTCTTCACCGGGACGGAGGCCGACGCCGAACGGGCCAGCCAAGCCGGCGACGGGCTGATGTCGTGCCTGCAGCGCTTCGACGTCACTCGGGAGGACCGTGGTCGCGCGATCGTGCTCGCCACCGACAACGACCCGCTCGGCACAGGCCTCTTCGTGCTTCCCGAGGCAGCCGCCGAGGCGGCGCGTGACGACGTGGTGGTCTACGCCATCGGCACCCCGAACATGACGTCGGACCGGGCCACTGAGCTCGCCGACGCGGCCGCTGCCACCGGTGGCGAGATGTCGGTCGTCGAGGACGAGGGCAGCGTCGACGGCCTGGTCCGCGGGATCCAACAGATCGAGCGCGACCGGCTCCGCCCCATCCCCACCGGGGTGCAGGTCGACGAGCCACTCGTGCCGTTCGGTGTCGCCGTGGCGGGCCTCGTGGTCCTGCTCGGCGGCGCGCTCCTCGGGCGGCGCCGATGACGATGGACCCGATCGTCGACGTCCCGCTGATCGTGATCGGTGCGCTCGTGCTGCTCGCCGCCATCGTGTACGGCGCCGCCTGGTCGCGGCGCAGCGAACGGGGCGGCTGGCTGCTGCGCGCGCTGATGGTGCTGCTGCTGGTCGCCATTGCGCTGCGGCCCAGCCTCGGCGACGAACCCGCCGTACCGACCCGGACCGCCGACCTCGAGGTGGTCGTCGTACTCGACCGGACGACGTCGATGTCGGCCCTCGACTGGGGCCCGCAGAGACCTCGTCTGGACGGGGTCCGGAGCGACCTCGCCGAGCTTGTCGGCGCGTTGCCCACGGGCCGCTTCACCGTGATCTCGTTCGGGCGCCGGGTGAGCACCGAGCTGCCGTCGACCCAGGACGAGACGGTCATCGCCGATGTCGTGGACCTGCTGCGTCGCGAGGAGGCTTTCGCCGGCAACGGGTCGCGCCTCGACCGGCCCCTGGCGACGGTCACTGGGTTGCTCAGGCAGATCGAGAAGCGCTCGCCGCGTCGGCCACGCCTCGTCGTACTGATGGGCGACGGGGAGAACACCGACCCGAGGCTCCAGGAGTCGTACGCCGCCCTGGCGCCGCTGCTCGACGCCGGCCTGGTGCTGGGCTACGGGACTGCAGCAGGCGCGCGGATGCCACTGAGCGCGGAGCAGCCGGGCCGCTGGGTGCAGGACCCGAAGGGCGGCGACGCGGTGTCCCGGATCGACGAGGCCAACCTCCGCACGGTCGCCGACGAGCTGGCGGTGCCCTACCTGCACCGCACCGCGCCGGGCGGCTTGGACGAGGTCGCGGTCGACTGGGCCGAACGGTTCCAGGAGCCCGACCCGGCGTACGTCGGTGCCGACGTCCCGGTGGCCCACGAGCTCTACTGGATCCTCGCGCTCGCGCTGCTCGCCCTGGTACTGGTGGACCTGCGCCGCCACTGGCGGCGTCTGCTCGAGGCCAGGAGGTCGCTGTCATGAGCCACCCCTCCCGGACCCGCACGCGCAACCGCCTCTACCTGGTCGGCCTCGTGCCCGCGCTGCTGATGCTCGTCGTCGCGGGGCGCATCGCGTTGCTGCTCCTCGACGAGTCGTCGGGGCTGTCCGCCTACGGCGCCGAGGAGTACGACGCGGCACGGGCCGA
>JBAZRQ010000301.1:0-4031 GCA_041662925.1 Nocardioides sp.
GGCCGCCGTACGCGCCGAGGTGGCGAAGGCCGTCGTCGGCCAGGACGCCGCGGTCTCCGGGCTCCTGGTCGCCCTGCTGTGCGGCGGCCACGTGCTGATGGAGGGGGTGCCCGGCACCGCCAAGACGCTGCTCGTGCGCACCCTCGCGGCCGCGCTGTCGGTCGACACGCGGCGCGTGCAGTTCACGCCGGACCTGATGCCCGGTGACATCACCGGCTCGATGGTGATCGACAGCCACCAGGGCGAGCTGAGCTTCCGCGAGGGACCGGTCTTCACCAACCTGCTGCTCGCCGACGAGATCAACCGGACCCCGCCCAAGACCCAGTCGGCGCTGCTGGAGGCCATGGAGGAGGGGCAGGTGTCGGTCGACGGCGTCTCACGCGCCCTGCCACGGCCGTTCCTGGTGGCCGCGACCCAGAACCCCGTGGAGTACGAAGGCACCTACCCGCTGCCCGAGGCGCAGCTGGACCGGTTCCTGATCAAGGTGGTGCTGCCGATCCCGCCGCGCGAGGCCGAGCTGGAGATCGTGCGCCGGCACGCCGACGGCTTCGACCCCCGCGACGTGGCGGGGGCGGGCGTCGCCGCGGTGGCCGGAGCGGCCGACATCGCGGCCGGGCAGGCCGCCGTCAAGCGGGTGCAGGTGGCCCCCGAGGTGGTCGGCTACATCGTCGACATCGCCCGCGCCACCCGCGAGTCGCCCTCGCTCAGCCTCGGCGTCAGCCCGCGAGGCGCCACGGCCCTGCTCCGCTCCGCGCGGGCGTGGGCGTGGCTGGTCGGGCGCGACTTCGTGACGCCCGACGACGTGAAGTCGCTGGCCCACGCCACCCTCGTGCACCGGCTCGGGCTGCGCCCGGAGGCCGAGCTCGAGGGGGTCGACGTCGCGCAGGTGCTGGCCTCCGCGCTCGGCTCGGTCCCGGTCCCGCGATGAACCGGGCCATGGCGCGCTGATGGCGATCTCGGGGCGGGTGCCCCTGCTCCTGCTGCTGGGCTTCGTCCCGGTGGTGCTACGGCCGAGCCTCGGCACCGTCTTCCTGTGGCTGCTCGCGGTGAGCATCGTGACCGTGGCCGACTGGGCACTGGCCCCGCGGCCGGAGACGCTGGCGCTGTCCCGGCGGCCGACCGGCGCAGTGCGCCTGGGCTACCCGACCGAGACCGTGCTGGTGGCGACCAACCTGGCGCGGCGCCGGGTCCGGGCCCTGGTCCGGGACGCCTGGCAGCCGACCGCGGGGGCAAGCGGCAACCGGCACCGCGTCAGCCTCGCCCCCGGTGACCGCGCGGTGCTGCGTACCCCCCTGCTGCCGGTCCGCCGAGGAGACCTCCGCGCCACCGGCGTCACCCTCCGGCTCCCCGGCCCGCTGGGGCTGGGCGCGCGCCAGCGGACCGTCGCGGTCGACGGGTCGGTCCGCTCGCTGCCGCCGTTCGAGTCCCGCAAGCACCTGCCCTCCCGACTGGCGCGGCTGCGCGACCTCGACGGCAGGTCGGCGGTGCGCGTGCGCGGCCAGGGCACGGAGTTCGACTCGCTGCGCGAGTACGTCCGCGGCGACGACGTACGGTCGATCGACTGGCGCGCCTCGGCGCGCAACCGCAACGTCGTGGTCCGCACCTGGCAGCCCGAGCGCGACCGGCGCGTGGTGCTGGTCCTCGACACCTCGCGCACGTCGGCGGGCCGGGTCGAGGACGTCCCGCGGCTCGACTCCGCCATGGACGCCGCGCTGCTGCTCGCCGCCCTGGCGGCCCGGGCGGGTGACCGGGTCGACTTCGTCGCCGGTGACCGGCGGGTCCGCGCCCGGATGCGCTCCGCCGGCTCCCGTGACGTCGCCGCCCACCTGCAGGAGACCATGGCCGACCTCGAGCCGGTCATCGCCGAGGCCGACTGGGACGCGCTGGTCGGCGCCGTGCAGGGCATGGGACGCCAGCGCGCGCTCGTCGTGCTGCTCACGCCGCTGGAGCCCTCCGCCATCGAGGAGGGACTGCTCACCGTCCTGCCCGCCCTCACGCGCCACCACCGCGTGGTCCTGGCCTCGGTGCGCGACCCCGCCCTCGACCGGCTGGCGGCCGAGCGCGCCACGATCGACCAGGTCTACGACGCCGCCGCCGCCGAACAGGTGCTCGCCCGCCGCCGTCGTACGGCGGAGCTGCTGAAGGCGCTGAGCGTCGACGTGATCGACGCCGACGCAGACCGGTTGCCGCCCGCCCTCGCCGACCACTACCTGGGGCTTAAGGCGCGCGGGCTGCTGTAGCGCGTCGGATCCCAGCATCTGCTGAAATCCCCGTCGTTCCGGGCGGTTGCAACTCCCCGGAAGGACGGCGAAAGGCCCAGAACCTCAAGCCTGGGTCGCGACCTTGTCCTCGAGGAGCGTGGCGTCGAGGTCGCCGGTGAAGCCACGCAGCACGGCGTTGCGGCCGAGTACGAAGACGTAGGCGAAGAACGTGAGCTCGGCCAGGATCCCGATGCCGACGCGGGCGGCCGTAGGCAGGCCGGACGGCGTCACGAACGCCTCGATCACGCCGCTGACCGCGAGTACGACGACCAGGCCGAGCGAGACCGTGGCGGCGGTGCGGCCCTCCCGGGCGATCGACTGGGTCCGGGTGAGGCGACCGGGCTCGATCCACGACCAGAACAGCCGCAGCCCCACTCCGCCGGCGACGAAGACGGCGGTCAGCTCGAGCAGGCCGTGCGGGAGGATCAGGCCCCAGAACAGCTCCCCACGGTCGTGCCGCATCATCACCGAGCCGATGACGGCCAGGTTGAGGATGTTCTGGAACAGCAGGGTGACCACCGGGAACCCGAGGATCCCCAGGGCGATGCAGAGGGCAGCCACCCAGGCGTTGTTGATCCAGACCTGGGCGGCGAAGTGGCTGGCGGCGTACTCGCTGTAGTAGCCCTCGAAGTCCTCGTTGACCAGCTGGTCGACCTCGCCCGGCGAGAGCAGCGACTGCTCGACCTGGGGGTTGTCCAGGAGCCACCACATCATCACCGCGGTCACCAGCACGTTGGCGGCGAAGCAGCCGAGCCACCACCAGCGCAGGCGGTAGAGCGCGGCGGGGAACCGCTCGACGAAGAACGACTGCACCCCGCGCCACGACCCCACACGGGTGCCGACCGCCCGGTTGCGCGACCGCGCGAGCAGCGACGACAGGTGGGCGACCAGCGACGCGTCCGGGGCTGAGGTGCGTACGACGGACAGGTGGGTGGCGACCTGCTGGTAGCGCTCGACCAGCTCGTCGCTCTCGGCGCCGCTGAGCCGGCGGCTGCGGACCAGCTGGTCCAGGCGCTGCCACTCGTGGGCGTGCGCGAGCACGTAGGCGTCGAGATCCACACGGTCAGGGTAGGTGGCTCGCACCTAGACTTCCGCCGATGGCCCACGAGTTCGCGACCCTCACCACCGATGACCTGGTCACCGGCGAGGCGGTCGCGCTCGACCTGCCCCCCGCGAGCCTGGGAGCCCGGATCGCGTCCGGGCTGATCGACGTCGTCGTCACCGTGCTGCTGATGGTGGCGGTGGTCATGCTGTTCCTGATCGCGGCGCTCAGCACCGACGCCGCTCTCGCGCACGTCGCCCTCGTCGGGTCCCTGATCACCGTGTTCCTGGTCTTCCCGACCACGATGGAGACCCTCACGCGCGGACGGTCCCTCGGCAAGCTCGCGCTCGGCCTGCGCACCGTCCGTGACGATGCGGGCCCGATCACCTTCCAGCACGCGTTCGTCCGCTCGCTGATCGGGGTCGTGGAGATCTACGCGTTCAGCGGGGTGCCGGCCTTCTTCTCCGCCCTGGTCAGCAGCCGCGGCAAGCGGCTCGGCGACTACGCCGCCGGCACCTACGTCGTGCGCGACCGGGTCAAGCTGCAGCTCACCGTGCCCTCGCAGATGCCGCCACACCTCGCGACCTGGGCGCGCGGCGCCGACATCACCACCCTGCCGACCGGCCTGGCGCTGGCGGTGCGCCAGTTCCTCGGCCGCTTCCACACCTTCGACCCGCCGTCCCGGGCGAAGATCGGCGGCCGGCTGGCCGACGAGGTACGCCGCTACG
>JBAZRQ010000302.1:0-4015 GCA_041662925.1 Nocardioides sp.
AACGAGATGCCGCCGCGCTCCCAGGCCCCCATGGTCAGGCCGGAGCAGTCCCAGGAGCTCGGTCCCGCGGCGGCCCAGACGTAGGGCTCGCCGATCTGGTCGCGGGCGAACGCGATCGCGGCCTGGGCGCCCGAGGCGGCCGGAGGCGGGTCGGAGTCGGGCTGGGGCTCCGGGTCGGGCTGGGGCGCGGGGTCGGGCTGGGGCGCGGGGTCGGGCTCGGGTGCGGGGTCGGGCTCCTGCTCCTGCTCCTGGGCGGCGGCGGCCTGCTCCGCAGCGGCCTGGGCGGCGGCCTCCTCGGCAGCGGCTGCGGCCGCCGCTTCGGCGGCGGCCTCCTCGAGGCCGGCCTGGCGCCGCTCGGCGAGGTCCACGCTGATGTCCTGGAGCCGGGCCAGGTCGGCGAGCAGCCGGGACTTCTCGTCCGCCACGGCCCGGGCCTCCGCGGCAGCGGCGTCGGCCGCCGCCTGGGCGGCGTCGCGCGCCTCTCGCGCGGCGGCCTCGGTCTCCTCGGCCTCGGCGCGCGCCTCTGCGGCCTGGTCGCTGGCGACCTGGGCCCGAGACGACGCGACGCGGAACTCGTCGTACCTGTCGTCGAGGGCGTCCTCGGTCGCGCGCATCGTGTCCATGCGCTCGAGGACGTCGAGGATGCCGTCGGACTCCATGACGCCGGAGAGTGCGTTGAGGGTGGGCATCGACTGGTACGACGTCACCACCGAGCTGGCGTAGACCTCGCGCAGCCGGGCCACGTCGGCGAGGGCCGCGACCTCCTCACGCTGGGCCTTGCGCGCGGCCGCACGGGCCAGCGCGGCCTCGTACCGGGCGCCGTTGAAGGCCTCGGCCGCCTGCGCCGCGGCAACAGAGGACGACTGGAGCCGCTCGTTGCCGGACGCGATCGCGGTCTGGAGCGAGTCGACGTCGTCGGCGACGGTGACCACCGCTTCCTCCGCCCGAGCCACCTCGGCGCGGGTCGGGACCTCGGTGTCGTCGGCGTGCGCGACCTGGGCGGTCACGACACCCGCAGCGAGGGCGAGGCACAGGGCGGCAGCAGTCGCGCGGGAGCGCACGGCGGTCTCCAGACAGGTCGGGGAAGTAGGCAACTCCTGGCACGTTAGTGCTCAGAAGTCCCAAAAGACACATTTGTCCCAACTTTTTCTTGCGTTACCGGCGTGTCGGCTTGACGAACTACAAGGTTGTAATTCGAGTTGCGCGGGATAGTCCCCAACGCCTGAGCGATTTGGATCGTTCCAATATCGCCCAGCTGTTGGGGACTATCCCAACGAAGGGGCCTGGAACGTGGCTCAGGGCCGCTCGACCGGAATGGCGGAGGTGGTGGTGGTGGGGTGGGACTGGAGCCCGTGTTTCTCGAACTTCTGGCCGGTGGCGATGCCGCCGAGGTAGAAGGAGACGAACGCGATCATGATGCCGGCGACGTCGTCGGCGATGTAGTGCCAGCCGAAGTAGAGGGTGGCCACGACGGTGATCGCGAAGTTGACCCAGAAGATGATCTTGAGCAGCCGGCTGCGCAGGGTGAACTGCACCATCAGGGCGACCAGCAGGGTGATCGCGCAGTGCAGGCTCGCGAAGCCCGCGACGGACTGCACGATGCCGGTCACACCGCCGTGGATCACGTCGACGCGCGCGTCGTTGAGGCTGTTCATCAGGTCGGAGGTCGGGGTGTTGGTCAGGCCCTCGTAGCGGGCGAAGTACTCGAAGCCCGGGCCCTTGGTGGGCAGCGCGTAGTAGGACAGCGTGCCGAGGGACCAGGCGAGGCACTGCGAGGTGGCGAACCAGTAGCCGTAGGAGATGTTGCGCGACCAGACCAGCCACGCGGTCAGGGCCAGAGGCACCAACGGCAGGAACAGCAGGTAGATGTAGGACAAGATGTGGGCCGAGAACGTGTCGCCGAAGATGGCGTGCAGCACCACCGGGGGGTCCTGGCCGAAGAACAGGACCCGGTCGAGGTACATCAGCTCGCGGTCGTACTCCACGTCGCCACGCGCGATCGGCAGCGCGGACTTGAGGTTCCGGTAGCTCACGTAGGTCACGTAGAACGCGACGATCCCGGTCACCACCAGGGTGAGCCGCTCGCGGCTCCAGTGCTGGTGGATCCGTTCGCGCACCAGGTCCGGCATGGACTTGGGGTTGCCCCGCGAGAGGTAGAGCGTGCGCGGCAGCAGGTCCAGCACCGCGGCGCCGAAGAGGAGCAGCGGCAGCCGCAGCCAGGACGGCCCCAGGAACTTGCCCTCGGGGTCGAGCAGCGGCCGGTCGTAGTGCTGGGAGACGATGAGCGCCAGGACACCCATGACGACAGCCGTGCCGATCAGGGTCACGTAGGCGCGGCGGTACACCGGGTCAGTGTAGAGACCGCTCTTGCCAGGGCCTCAGCGGATCGCCGCGAGGCGCGACCGGTCGACGGTGAGCCGCACCGCCTCGCCCGGTGCCGGGTGGGTGTTGACCGACGCCACGGCATCGAGCTCGCCGGCGCCGGCGACATCGACGACCAGGCGCACCTGGTCCGGCGTGACTCGCGCCGACAGTACGACGCCCCGCAGCGCCTCCGGTCCGGCGGCCGCGCCCGAGACATCGACGGTCAGCGCCGAACGCCGTACGGCGACCGCGGTCGCGGCGGGCAGCCCCGCCGCGGCGAGCAGCCGGTGGGCGGCAGCGCCCTCCAGGACCCGGGCGTAGCCGAGGAAGAGCGCGGTCTCGGGGTCCGCGGGTGCGGCCCAGACCTCGTCGATCGCGCCGCTCTGCACGAGGCGGCCCGCCCGCATGACCGCGAGCCGGTCGGCGACGGTGTAGGCCTCGTCGTGGTCGTGGGTCACCATCAAGGCGGTGGTGCCGGCCGCGACCAGGATGTCGCGTAGCTCGCCGGCCAGCCGCTCGCGCAGGCCGGCGTCCAGCGCCGACAGCGGCTCGTCCAGCAGCAGCAGCCGCGGCTCCACCGCCAGCGAGCGGGCGAGGGCGACGCGCTGGCGCTCGCCGCCCGACAGCGTCGACGGCAACCGGTCGCCGTACCCCGTGAGGCCGACCAGGTCGAGCAGCTCGGCGACCCGGCGGGCGGTGTCCGGCGCCCGGCGCAGCCTCAGCGCGTAGCCGACGTTGCGGGCGACGGTGAGGTGCGCGAACAGCTGGCCGTCCTGGAACATCAGCGCGAAGCCGCGCTTGTGGGTCGGCGTGCCGGAGAGGTCCTGCCCGGCCCAGGCGATCGTCCCGCGGGTGGGCTCGAGGCCGGCCACCGCGCGCAGCAGCGTCGACTTGCCCGAGCCGGACGGCCCCAGGACGGCGAGCACCTGCCCGGCCGGCAGCTCCAGGTCGACGTCGACCACCGCGGGCACGCCGTCGTAGTCGACCGCCACCCCGGTCAGGCTCAGGCCGGTCGGGCCCAGGCTCATCAGAGCGCTCCCAGGGAGGGCACGCGCAGCCGCTCGACGGCGAGCATCACCACGGCGGTGGTGGCGGCGAGGACGACGGAGGCGGCGAGGGCCATGCCGTAGTTCATCGCACCCGGGTGCCCGATCAGCCGGAAGATCACGACCGGGAGCGTCGCCGACTCGTCGCGGGCGAGGAACGCCGTCGCCCCGAACTCCCCCAGCGACGCGGCGAACGCGAACCCCGAGGCTGCGAGCAGCGGCTTCCAGAGCACGGGTACGTCGACGGTCAGCAGCGTCCGCAGCGGCCCGGCCCCCAGCGAGGCCGCGGCCTGCCGCTGCCGGTCGTCGATGCCGTCCAGCACCGGCACCAGGGTGCGGACCACGAGCGGGAGCGCCACCAGGGCCGGGCGATCGGCACCAGCAGCGCCGAGTCCCGCAGGTCCACCGGCGGCCGGTCGAGGGTGATCAGGAAGCCGAAGCCGAGCGTGGCCGCGGACACCCCGAGCGGGAGCATGAAGAAGCCGTCGAGCACGGTCCGGATCCGCCGCTCCGCCCGCGACCGCGAGCGCCTCGTCACCGCGAGCGCCACGAGCAGGCCGAGCGTCAGCGAGATCCAGGTCGCGTCGACCGCCGTACGGAGGGAG
>JBAZRQ010000303.1:0-4010 GCA_041662925.1 Nocardioides sp.
CATGAAGACCAGGTCGTCCATCCCGGGCTTGAACATCCGCTTGAACAACGGGATCTGGTTGTCGGGGGCGCTGATGAGCTCCGGGTCGAAGAACGGGAACGTGATGTTGTAGCCGGTGGCGTAGACGATCACGTCGAAGTCGCCGCTGGTCCCGTCCTCGAAGTGGACGGTGCGGCCGTCGAGGCGCGCGACGTTGCCCTTGGGCGTGATGTCGCCCGATCCCAGCCGCAGCGGCAGCTCCACCGACTGCGTGGGGTGGGCCTCGAAGAACTTGTGGTTGGGCGCCGGGAGGCCGTAGAGCTCGGGGTTGGACCCGGCCATGAACTGCATCTTCTGCAGGAACTTCCGCTGCCAGGCGAGCGGGAGGTAGGGCGTGGTCACGTAGTACTTGTCGGCCGGCAGTCCGCCGGTGTACTTCGGCACGATCCACGCGCTCGACCGGGTGGAGAGCGTGACCTCGTTCTGCAGCGACCGGCTCGAGAGCTCCACCGCGATGTCGGCCGCGCTGTTGCCGATGCCGACGACCAGGATCCGCTGGTGGGTGAAGTCGAGGGGGTCCTTGGGGTCGATGTAGTGGTGGGAGTGGATCGACTCGCCGGTGAACTCACCGGGGAAGTCGGCCATCCGCGGGTCCCAGTGGTGGCCGTTGGCCACGACCAGGAGGTCGAAGTGGCGCGTCGCGCCGGCCTGGTCGACGAGCTCCCAGCCGCCGTCCGGCAGCCGCGTGGCGCTGACCACGCCGTTGCGGAACTCGATGCGCTCCTTGAGGTCGAACGCCTCGGCGTACGACTCGAGGTAGGACTTGATCTGGGTGTGGTGCGGGAAGTCGGGGTAGTCGTCGGGCATCGGGAAGTCCTTGAAGGACAGCCGGTGCTTCGAGGTGTCGATGTGCAGCGAGCGGTAGGCGCTGCTGTGCCCGTTGGGGTTGCCGAAAGCCCAGTTGCCGCCGATCCGGTCGGAGCTCTCGAAGCAGGTGTAGTCGACGCCGTAGTCGCCGAGCATCTTGCCGGAGGTGAGTCCGCTGATGCCGGCGCCGATCACGGCGGTGCTCGGTCGAGGGGTGGGGCGGCTCATGGTTCGGGGCATGTCAGCCTTCCGGTCGGGACCTCTTGCCACGCGACGTGACGACCGGCACGCTAAGGGCTCGTTTGACACGCGTCAACCAGCGTCGACAGAGGGTGGGCAGGCATGGACCAGCAGCAGCGGATCGCGGTCGTCGTGGGCGGGGCGTCCGGCATCGGCGCCGCGATCGCCACGGCTTTGGAGGCAGACGGCTGCCGGGTGGTCGTGGCCGACCTGCCCAGAGAAGGTGTGCAGAGCGTCGACGTCACCGACGAGGCCTCCGTGGAGGCGCTCTTCGCGTCGGTCCTCGCCGAGCACGGCCGGGTCGACGTGGTGGTCAACAGCGCGGGCGTCAGCACGCTCGGACTGCTGAGCGAGCTCGACGTCGCGGAGTTCCGCCGGGTGGTCGACGTCAACCTCACCGGCGCGTTCCTGGTGCTCAAGCACGCCGGCCGGGCGGTGGCCGACGGGGGAGCGATCATCTCGCTGACGTCGCTCAACGCCCGCCAGCCGGGCACCGGCATGGGCGCCTACTGCGCCGCCAAGGCCGGCCTGGCGATGCTCACCGAGGTGGCCGCGCTCGAGCTCGCACCGCGCCGGGTCCGGGTCAACGCGATCTCGCCCGGGCTGGTGCTGACGCCGCTCACCGCTCCCGCCATGGACATCCCCGGGATCGAGGACGACTACCTCGCCAACACCCCGCTCGGCCGCGCCGGGCTGCCGGAGGAGATCGCCGCCGCCGCGGTCTACATCGCCGGGGCGCAGTGGCTGACGGGGGAGGTGCTCGACCTCAACGGGGGAGCGCACCTCCAGCGCTACCCCGACATCCACGGCCACGTGATGAAGGCGTTCGCATGAACCGGCAGGCGATCGTCACCGGCGGTGGCTCCGGCATCGGCGCTGCTCTGTGCCGGGCGCTGGTGGCCACCGGGGACCACGTCGTCGTCGCGGACCTCGACGAGGACGCCGCGGTCCGGACGGCCGAGAGCGTCACCGGGCCGGGAAGTGCACGGGCACTTCGGCTCGACGTCACCGACGCCGCGGCCGTCCAGGCCGCCGTCGACGACGTGGTGGCGCGGGCCGGACGGCTGGACCTGATGTTCAACAACGCCGGCATCTCGATCGGCGGCGAGACCGAGGAGCTCACGCTCGCGCACTGGGACTCCATCATCGACGTCAACATCCGCGGTGTGGTGCACGGCGTGGCGGCGGCGTACCCCGTGATGGTGCGCCAGGGCGCGGCCGGTGGGTGGGGAGGCCACATCGTCAACACCGCCTCGATGGGCGGGCTGATGGCCGCCGGGCTGCTCACCAGCTATGTGATGACCAAGCATGCCGTCGTCGGACTGTCGCTCGCGCTGCGCTCCGAGGCGGCGGCCAAGGGGGTCGGGGTGACCGCGGTCTGCCCGTCGGCGGTCGACACGCCGATCCTCGACAAGGGGGCCGTGGGCCGCTTCCACGGCCGCGACTACTTCCTCAAGGGCCAGGGCGTACGGCGTCCGCACGACCCCGACGTACTCGCCCAGGAGGTGCTGCGGGCCGTGCGTGACGACCGCGGCCTGCTGGTCACCCCACGCACCGCCCGGGCGACCTGGCTCTTCGGCAGGCTGGCGCCGGTGACGACGCAGCGGATGTCGGTGAAGTTCGTGGCCAAGCAGCGCGCCATGCAGGCGGCGCGGGCGGACACGCACTGAGCGGCGCGCTTTCATCCCGGCGGCAAAAACTATAACCTGTTCTTGTTTTGGCCTTCACTGCCGAACGTCCGCCCCCGAACACTCCGCCACAGTGAGAGGCACACGATGAGCGACACGAGGATCCTCGACAAGGGCAAGCCGCCGGAGCGTTTCGCGCGCGGCTGGCACTGCCTCGGCCTCGCCGAGGCCTTCGCCGACGGCAAGCCGCACGGCATCGAGGCGTTCGGCGGCAAGCTCGTCGTCTGGCAGGACAGCCAGGGCCAGCTCAACGTGCTCGACGGCTACTGCCGGCACATGGGCGGCGACCTGACGCAGGGCTCGGTCAAGGGCGACGAGGTCGCCTGTCCGTTCCACGACTGGCGCTGGGGCGGCGACGGCAAGTGCAAGGCCATCCCCTACGCCCGCCGGGTGCCGCTGCGCGCCCGCACCCAGAAGTACCCCACGGCGATCCGCAACGGCCAGCTGATGATCTGGCACGACGTCGAGGGCTCCGAGCCCGACCACGACACCCTGCCTCCCGAGCTGCCCGGCGTCGGCACCGCCGACTACACCGACTGGACGTGGGAGGTCGTGCCGATCACCGACTCCCACTGCCGCGAGCTGATCGACAACGTGGTCGACATGGCGCACTTCTACTACGTGCACTTCTCGTTCCCGACCAGCTTCCGCAACGTCTTCGAGGGCCACCAGGCCACGCAGTTCATGGAGTCCAAGGGCCGCCCGGACATGAGCGGGGGCTACGGCGACGCCGACATGTTCCTCAAGTCCGAGGCCACCTACTACGGACCGGCGTACATGATCAACTGGCTCCAGGTCGACTACAAGGGCTTCGAGACCGAGGTCATCCTGATCAACTGCCACATCCCGACCGGGCCCGACTCGTTCACGCTCCAGTACGGCATCACGGTCAAGAAGCCCGACGGCATCGACGACAAGACGGCCGCCTACATCAGCAAGAAGTACGCCGAGATGTTCGGCGGCGGGTTCCTGCAGGACGTGCACATCTGGAAGAACAAGGTGCCCGTCCAGAACCCTCTCCTGTGCGAGGAGGACGGGCCCGTCTACCAGCTGCGCCGCTGGTACGAGCAGTTCTACGTCGACCGCGCCGACGTGCAGCCGGAGATGGTCGAGCGCTTCGAGTTCGAGGTCGACACCACCAAGGCCAACGAGTACTGGCAGGAAGAGGTCGCCCAGAACCTCGCCAAGAAGGCCGCTGACGATGCCGCCGGGGCCGCCGGGGCCGCCGGGGCCGCC
>JBAZRQ010000304.1:0-4003 GCA_041662925.1 Nocardioides sp.
CGCATGAAGCGCAGCGGGTTGTAGATGTCTTCCTCGCGGTTGAAGAGCCCGTCTCCGGCGTAGGTCATGATCGTCAGGTTGGACGCCTCGTGCACCGAGCCGTCGCCGGGGTCGGGCATCAGGTTGCGCACCTCGCAGATCAGCCGCGAGGTCGGTACGTCGACCACCTGCCAGGCCAGCGGGAAGCCCGTCATCACGCTGCCCGGGAACGACGTCATGGTGGCGACCGACCACTCCCGGATCGCGTCGCGCCCGCGGAACGTGCCGAACGCGTGCTCGACGTACTCGGCGTCCTCGGTGAAGTTGAGCGCGAAGTCGTCCCAGTCGCCGGTGCGCGCGTGCTCCTGCACCCGGGCGTGCATCGCGGCGTAGGCGTCGGTGATCTCGTCGGCGCTGAAGGTGGTCACGCGCCCATCCAACCAGGCGTGTTGCTCTATCGAGTTAAGTCAATGCATAATCTCTAGTAAGTCACTGTCTATTAACTGCTGGCCAACGCCGGAAGGTGCACCGCATGCGCAAGCTCATCGTCCTCGGGTTCGTCGGGCTCCTCGCCCAGCTCATCGACGGATCCCTCGGCATGGCCTACGGGGTGACGTCCTCGACGCTGCTGTTGGCGGCCGGGCTGGCGCCCGCGTCGGCCTCGGCCGCCGTCCACTTCTCCGAGATCGGCACCTCGCTGGTCTCGGGCTTCTCCCACCACAAGCTCGGCAACGTCGACTGGCGCACCGTCTCGATCTTGGCGGTCCCCGGCTTCGTCGGCGCCTTCGCCGGCGCGACGTTCCTCGCCAGCCTTGACGGCGACGCCGCGAAGCCCTGGGTCGCGGGCCTGCTGCTGATGCTCGGGCTGTACGTCGTGTGGCGGTTCCTGGTGCTGGGCGGGCGCCGACCGACGTTCAAGAGCCGGCCGTCGGCCACGATGCTGGCCCCCATGGGCCTCGTGGGCGGTGCGCTCGACGCGATCGGGGGTGGCGGCTGGGGCCCCGTGGGCACCACCACGCTGCTCTCGTCCGGACGGCTGGAGCCGCGCAAGGTCGTCGGCTCGATCGACACCTCGGAGTTCGTGGTGGCGGTCGGTGGCTCGCTCGGCTTCCTGCTCGCCCTCAGCTCCCAGGACATCCCGTGGTCCTACGCGCTGGCGCTGCTGGCCGGCGGCGTGATCGCGGCGCCGATCGCGGCCTGGCTGGTCAAGAAGCTCGCCGCGCGCGTGCTCGGGGTGGCCGCCGGCGGCCTGATCGTGGTCACCAACTCCAAGACCATCGCCGAGACGCTGGGTGCCGGGACCGCCACGGTCGCCACGGTCGCCGGCGTGCTGGCCGCCGTCTGGGTGACCGGCATCGTCGTGGCTGTGCGCCAGGAGCGCTACGCCCGCCTAGCGCACAGCGTCAGCGACCGACGCCTTGAAGTAGCGGGCGAGCGTGCGTGACCTGGAGGCACTGAGGTGCAGGTCGTCGAAGAACGTGAAGATGTCGTCGACCTTCCCGCGGCACACCAGGACGGTGCACACGGCGCCGTTGGTGTTGAGGTAGCGGCCCTTGCCCACGAGCGGCTTCATGGCGTTCTTCACCCAGCGCTTGTTGGCGCCCTCCGAGTGCAGCGCCTTGCTGCGCGGGAGTGAGCAGACGAACGGGTTGCGACCTTCCGGGCAGCGAGCGCCCTTGGGCACCTCCAGGGACTGCCCGACCACGTCGGCCGAGACCCGGGCGGCACCGAGCCGGCGGAACAGCCGCGGGGTGTCGGTCTCGAGGTCCTGGGCGATCTCCGCCGCGTAGCTCTCGGTCGGCGGCGTGCCCTGGCGCAGCGGCGTGAGGTAGCGGTCCCAGGCGCCGGCCAGGACGATCTTGGTCTTGAGACCCGCGCGCTTGCGGTTGAGCACGTAGCGCAGGGCGAGGTCGTTGGACTTCTCGCACGACGAGGCGTTCTTGCGCTGCGTCGCGGTCTTCAGGTTGGGGTCCATCGGCGGGCACCCGCCCATCAGGAACGCCACGAGGTTGACGTTGCGACCCTTGATCGCGCCCTTCATCGCCGGGATCAGCTGCCAGGCGTGCGAGTCACCCCACAGCACCACCGTCGGCCGCCCCTGGCGGTAGGTGGTGAGCTTGCACATGCCCGGCTCCTGCGGGATCAGGTCCTGCGGGTCGACGCAGCTGCGCGGCATCCGCGGGTAGTCCTGCCGGGGGCTGGCCTTGGCCTGTGCCGCGGTGCCGCCGACGAGCATGAGCCCCGAGACCATGACGGCGAGCGCGAGCAGCGCGCCGACCAGACGAATCGGTGAGGGGGATGGAGTGACGATGGCTCAGCCCGTCCGTTCCGCGTAGGACGTCGCCGCGGCGTGCACCGCGTCGACGTAGCTCTGCGCATGGTTGTAGGAGTAGATACCGCCGGCCCAGCCGGCTCCGGTTGTGAGGTCGCGCCCGTCGGCGCACAGGTAACGGGCAGCAGCGTAAGCCGCGTCGTCGATGTCGTTGGGATCGGCAGCCCCGTCGCCGTCGCCGTCGGAGGCCCAGTCGTCCCAGGTCGACGGGATGAACTGCAGCTGCCCGACCGCGTGGTCCCAGTCGGCGTCGCCGTGCCAGACGGTGGACTCGGGGGACGCACGGATCGCTGCGACCGGGCCGACGCCGACGAGCGCCGGGCCGAGGATCCGGCTCGAGGAGGTGCCGTCGGCGCGCAGGCTGCGGCCGCCGATGGTGCCGTGCTGCGACTCGATCCACCCGATCCCGGCGAGGGTGGTCCAGCCGAGACCACAGTCGGCCTCGGACATCACGGTGGCCCGCGCGTAGGCCAGAACGGCGGGCTCGGGGATCCCGGCGCGCGCCGCTGTCGCGCTGACCCACGCGGGGTCGACCACCGGCACGGTGCTGGCGGGCGCCGCGGCGGCGGTGACCGGCGCGGCGGCCGTCGGCGGTGCCGAGGTCGGGGTCAGGTCCAGCACCTCCGGAGGGCCGAACACCGACTGCTGGAGCAGGAACGTCACGCCGCCGAGCGAGGCCAGGGCCACGACGAAGAGCAGGGCGCTGCGCAGCGGGTTGCGGCTCACAGGACCCCCTCCACGCTCGGGACGAAGTAGCTCTCCAGCGAGCGGACGAAGGTGGCACTGAGGTGCTGGTCGTCGAAGTAGGTCACGGTGTCGTCGACCTTGACGTGGCAGGTGGACTCGTCGCACAGCTCGCTGTTGACGTCGATCAGCCGCGGGTCGCCGGTCAGCGCCTGCATCTGCTCCTCGAGCCAGGCGCGGGTGTCGGACCCGGGCTGCGCGGTCTCGCCAGCGGGTGCGTCACAGGAGTAGGGCCGGGCCAGGGCCAGGCACAAGGGCGGGTTGCGGGGCATCCCCACGGTCGGGGCGATCACGTCGACCGGCACCCCGAGGTCGCCCAGGGTGCGGAACAGCAGGGGCGTGCCGGTGTCGAACAGCGGCCGGATCCGCTTGATGTACTCGACCGACCCGGGGTTGGGCGCGCGCTGGTCCATCAGCGACGGCGACTCGATGCCGCGGTAGCGCTCCCAGCTGGCCCCGAGCACGACCTGGACCGCGGCGCCGTCGCGGGCCCGCTCCTTCACGAACGACAGCGCCTCGTCGTTGTTGACCTCGCACGCGATCCGGCCCGCGCGCCGGCCCTTGCCCGTGGGCAGCTGCGGGTCCAGCGGCGGGCAGGCGCCCATCACGAACGCGACCAGGTTGACGTCGCGGTCGGCGACCGCCTCCTGCAGCGCCGGGATGAACATCCAGGCGTGGGAGTCGCCCCAGAGCACCACGGTGGGCCGGTCGGCGTCGTACGGCGTGAGCTCGCAGGCACCGGGCTTCTGGGGGATCAGGTCCTCGGCGTCCACGCAGCTCGTGGGCATCATCGGTACGTCGTCGAGCTGATCCTGCACCTCGGCCCACTCGGGCGAGTCGGCCCGGTGGCTGGCGACGGCGTAGGCACCGCCGGCCAGGGACGCGACGAGCGCCATCGCGGTGACGCCGCTGAGGATGGCGGTGCGGGGCTTGAGGTTGACCGTGGAC
>JBAZRQ010000305.1:0-3997 GCA_041662925.1 Nocardioides sp.
CGCCGTGAGCGGCCGGACCGGGGGTTCATGTCGAGGCCGAGCAGCGCGCAGACCCGGGCGCCGCGGGTGCCGTCGGCGAACTCCGGCTTACCCAGGTTGGACGGGTGCGCGCCGGCCTCGAAGCGGCGGAAGTCCTTGCTCAGCAGCTGCTCGGCCGCGCGAGACCCGGTCGGGTTGGTGACGATCAGCGGCGCGTCGATCGCGACCAGGCACGGGTCGGAGACGTAGGGCGCCAGCGCGGCCGCGATCTCCTCGTCGCTGCGCACCGCAGCGATGCTCATCAGCCGGGCGTCGTCGTCGAGCACCGCGACGCCCGTGGGCTGGCGCTCACCCCAGGCGAGGTCGATCCCGACGTAGTGCACGGGCCCAGCCTGCCCTAGTTCCCCGCGAACTCCCGCGCGATCGCGGCCCCGAGGCGCGCGTTGTTGCGCACGAGGGCGATGTTGGCGACCAGGCTGGCGCCGTCGGTGAGCTCGACGATGCGGCCCAGGAGGTACGGCGTGGCGTCCTTGCCGTGGATGCCGAGCCGGTCCAGGTCGGCCAGCGCACGGTCGATGACCATGCCGATCTCGTCCGCCGGGATCTCGTCCTCGGCCGGGATCGGGTTGGCCACGACGATCCCGCCGGCGATCCCGAGCGACCACTTGGCGCGCATCATCGCCGCGACGTCGGCGGCCGTGTCGACCCGCATCGGGGCGGCGTACCCGCTGGACCGGGAGAAGAACGACGGGAACTCGTCTGAGCCGAACCCGACGACCGGCACGCCCAGGGTCTCGAGGGTCTCCAGGGTCAGCCCGATGTCGAGGATGCTCTTGACCCCCGCGCACACGACGGCGACATCGGTCTGCCCGAGCTCGGTGAGGTCGGCCGAGACGTCGAACGAGGTCTCGGCTCCCCGGTGCACGCCGCCGAGCCCGCCGGTGACGAACACCCGGATCCCGGCCAGCGCCGCGAGGCGCATCGTGGAGGCCACGGTGGTGGCGCCGTGGACGCCGCGGGCCACGACGTACGGCAGGTCGCGGACGCTGACCTTGGCCACGTCGGGGTGGCTGGCGAGGAGCTCGAGGTCGTCGGGCGAGAGACCGATCCGCGGCCGGCCGCCGAGCACGGCGATGGTCGCGGGCACCGCGCCCAGCGAGCGCACGATGCCCTCGACCTCGACGGCCATCTCGACGTTCTGCGGGTAGGGCATGCCGTGGCTGATGATCGTGCTCTCCAGCGCGACCACGGGCCGGCCCTCGGCCAGCGCCGTGGCCACCTCGTCGGTGACGGCCAACATGGGGTGCTGCATCAGAGTCTGCTCCTCACGAGCTCGTCGGTCAGGTCGGAGCGCACGGTCTGCGGCGAGGCCACGGTGAGCGCGGCGGCGGCGTGGCCGTACGTCGCCGCCTCGGCCGGGGAGGCCCCGCCCAGCACGGCATGGCAGAACGCCGCGAGCATGGCGTCGCCGGCGCCGGTCACGTCGACGACGTCGCCGCTGATGGTGGCCAGCTCCACGTCGCCCTCGGGTCCGCTGAGCAGGGAGCCGCCGGGCCCGCGGCGGACCCAGACCAGCTCGACGCCGCGCCGCTGCAGGTCGGCGACGCTGCCGCCGAGCGCGGCGAGCTCGGCGATGTTGGGCGTGACGCACCACAGCGGGCGCTGCCCGAGGAGCGGCGCGACGACGCCGGCCTTGGGCACGCTGACCGGGTCGAGCACGACGCGCACACCCGCCGCGGCCGCGAGCGCCCACGCAGCCGTGAGGGTGTCGGCGCGCAGGTTGCCGTCGAGCACGACCAGGTCGGCGCCCGCGAAGAGGCGTGGGTCGAGGTGCTCCGGCGCCAGCGTGGCGGTGGCGGCCATGTCGGCGACACCGACGGCCAGCTCGCCGGTGGGCTCGAGGACGGCGAGGTAGGTGCCGGTCGCGCCGGGCGACGTCCGCACGTGCGAGACGTCGACACCGGCCTGCGCGGTGGCGTCGAGCAGGTCGTCACCGAAGCGGTCGCTCCCGACGGCGGCCACGAGCACGGTGGGCGTGCCGAGGCGGGCGAGGTTCTCCGCAATGTTGCGGCCGACACCGCCGGGACTGGTCGCGAGCGTGCCGGGGTTGCTGGTGCCGGGCACGACCGCTGCCGTCGTCCGTGCCTTCAGGTCCAGGTTGGCACCGCCCACCACCACGACCGTCACGGACCTGACGCTACCCAGCCTCAGCGCTCCAGCGTCACCCGGTCGAGCACGGTGCCGTCGGTCGCCCGGGCCACGAGCCGCATCCGCGCCACCCCGTGCCGGTCGCGCGGCGTCACGTCGAGGAAGGCGATGGAGTGCCGGGCGGAGGTCACCGACGACCAGGTCGTCGCCTCCGGCACCCGCAGCCCGCCCTCGAGGGTCACGTAGGACAGCGGCTGCCCACCCACGGGGTAGACGGCCTGGCCGGCTCCGCCGGCGGTGAGGTACGTCGTACCGCGTCTGCTGTCGACCACCGCACCTCGCGGCGCCTCGACGACCGCCTCCCCGCCGCGCACCTGGTGGGTGCGCTCGTAGCAGTGGTTGTGGCCGTTGACGACGAGGTCGACCCGGAACCGGTCGAAGATCGCCTCCCAGCGGTCGCGGTGTCCGCCGTCGGAGCCGTGGACGAGGTTGGTGCAGTACATGCAGTTGTGGAAGCCCACGACGATGAAGTCGAGGTCGGGCCGCGCGCGCATCGCCTCGAGGCGCCGGACCAGCCAGCGGTCCTGGGCGGAGCCCAGGTAGTCGGCGTTGCGCGCGATCTCGTACGACGCGTCGTTGCCGTCGAGGGCGACGAACCCGACGTTGCCGTAGACGAACGAGTAGGTCACCGGAGCTCCCCGGACGCCGTTGCGCGGCAGGGCGAACCGGTCGAGGTAGCCGGCGTAGCCGAGCTCGCCGTTGCCGGCTTCCATCTCGTGGTTGCCGACCGTGGTCATCCACGGCGTGCTCCGGGCGCTCGGCTGGATCTGGCGCAGCCACTGGTCCCAGACCGCGAAGTCCTGGGTGTCGCTGCCACCGAGGCCGGTGCCGCCGCTGGAGTCGGCGTAGCAGAGGTCGCCCACGACGAAGGAGAAGTCGGGCTCCTGCTCGCGGATCAGCGCGACGTGCGCCGCCGCCGCGGCGTTGACCCCCATGTCGCCGAACGCGGCGAACCGGAACGCCCGCGGCCGGGCCGGCGCCGTCCGGAAGGTGCCGGTGGCCGGCGAGGAGCCGGCATGGCTCACCCGGTAGCGGTACGTCGTGTCAGGCTCCAGGTCCTCGAGCCGCGCGTGGTGGTAGACGGTCCGCACGTCCTTGGAGGCGCGCGACTCGACGTCGACCAGCCGGCCCAGGCTGCGGTCGGGACCCACCTCCAGCCGCGGGCGCCGCACGGACGCCGGCGTCGACCACGAGACGGCCATCTGGTGGCGCGGGTCGGCGCCGAACGCGAGGTGCACCCCCTGTGGCCGCACGGCGGCGGCCGCGGGCGGCACCCAGAGCAACGAGGAGGCGGCGGCGCCGGCGAGGACGGTACGGCGGCTGGGGCTCGGGAGCGACGGCACGGGGCCGAGCCTGGCAGGCGGCGGTGAACGCGACGTGAACCGGCGGGCGTGGCTAGCTGGGCGACGGCGGGATCGGACGGTGAGCACCCAGGGCCCGCAGGGTCCGTCGCAGCAGCTGCTCGTCGAGCGGCCCGGCCAGGGCGAACCTCAACGTCCCCTTCCCCGACGCGTGCGGCGCCAGGTCCAGCACCAGCCCGGCGTCGTCGGCCGGCGCCGACGGCTCCGGGTAGATCGCGACGTGCGTCTGCCACCCGCCGACGTGCAGCACCGACTCACCGGCCCGCTGGAACGTCGGCATGTTGTAGGCGATGGTCTCGCTCAGCCCGGGCAGCTCCTCGTGCGCCAGCTCCCGCACCCGCTGCACGGCTTGCGCGCAGTCCGGCGCCAGCGACGCGACGTACTCGTCGATGTCGGAGTACTTCTGCGCCATGGGCCACAGGCTAGCGCCGGTCGGGTTCTGGGTACCG
>JBAZRQ010000306.1:0-3980 GCA_041662925.1 Nocardioides sp.
ACCCGCAAAGGTCAGATGAGAGGAGTGTGGAACGTCATGGAATTCCCCAGGGCTGGCGTCACGCAATTCCCCACGGGGTCCGCTGTTGCAGGTTAGTCAGGCTTGACCTCCTTGCCGTCGGCCGACACGCGAGCGGGCCTCTTTCGAGGGCGGTAGCTTGGTCCGTCCATGAGTAGGACGTGACTGTTGTTGACGAGCCGGTCGAGCAGTGACTCGGCAACGACGGGGTTCGGGAACAGCGGATACCAGTCCGTGGGTGCCCTGTTGGCGGTGTAGATCGTCGAGCGGCCGGCTCGTTCGGTGACGAGCTCGTAGAGGTCGTCGGCTTGGGCGTCGGTGAACATCCGGACGCCGAAATCGTCCAGGATCAGCAGGTCGACGTTCGCGAGTTTGCGCAGCCGGGCACTCCAGGTCCGATCGGCGTGCCCACCCGCCAGGTGTGCGAGAGCCCTGCTGGCCTTGAGGAACGTGACCGACAGGTTCCGCCGGCAGGCCAGGTTCCCCAGTGCTTGGGCGACGTGGCTCTTCCCGATCCCGACCGGGCCGTGCAGCACGACCGACTCGGCCCGCTCGAGGAACCTCAGGGTTGCGAGGTCCCTGATCGCATGGACCGGGAGCTTCGCAGAGACGGTGAAGTCGAAGTCCTCGATGGTGACCTGTTCCTCGAACCGCGCGGCCCGAACTCGTCGGGTGACTGCGGTCGCGGCCCGCCGGTTGAGTTCGTCCTCGCAGAGGACCTGTAGGAACTCCTGATGTCCGAGCTCGCCGGCGCGGGCTTGGTCGAGCCGGACCTCGAGGGTGTCGAGCATCCCGCCCAGCTTCAGCGATCGCAGTGTGCTCTCCAGCTGATGGACCGCAGTCATGACGCCACCTCCTGCGCGCCGACGGTGTCGGCGATGGGCACCAGGCTCAGGCCGGCTGGTCCTCGCAGGTGAGCGGCGGCGCCGCCGTCACCGGCGGCCGCGGCAGGCGTGGTCTGCCGGTCGGTGCCAGCGGTCAGGATCCCCTTCACCGTCCGGTAGGACGGGTCCCCGACCGCCATCGCCATGACGCAGGCTGCTTCTAGGCGTTCGGCTGTGTTCTTGTCCGCCAACCCCAGGACGCCTTGTGCGGCGCGGAGCCGGAACAGGGCGTTGACCTCGAGGAGCTCCTCGATGAGGGCGACGGCACCAGGGCCGATCTCAGCGGCTCGGGTGCGACACCAGGTCGGGGTCCGCATGTGGAAGGCGATCTTCTCCGGCGGGTAGTCGCCGTAGTCGGTCACCCGGCCCTTGTCCGCGGCCACGATGTGGGTCTTCACGAGCTCCCCAGCGTGGAACAGCTGCACCTGGGAGTCGGAAGCGCGGGCATCGAGGTGCTGGCCGATGAAGCGCCACGGCACCGAGTAGAGGGCCTTGCCGACCTTGACGTGGATGTCCGGGCCGACCTTGGGCCGGGACCAGCTCGTGAGCTCGAACGGTCGGACCGGCAGGGGCTGCAGGGCGTGCTGCTCGGTCGTGGCGAACACCACCGCTGGGGCGGCCCCACCCAGCGGCCGGCAGGCCCGCCGGCCGGCGACCTCCGTGCTCCATCGGACGGCGTCGGTCTGCATCTGCTCCAGGGTGGTGAACTGCCGGCCGCGCCAGAAGCTGTCCCTTACGTAGGGCATGGGTCGTTCGACGCGGGCCTTGTCCTTGGGCTTGAAGATCCTCGCCGGGTCGATCAGCAGCCCGTAGTGCGCGCCGAGCTCAGCGTAGGAGCGGTTGATCTTCGGGTCATACAAGTCCGGCCGCTCGACGCCGGTCTTCAGGTTGTCTGGCACGATCCGCTCCGTGACGCCGCCGAAGAACGCGAACGCCGCGACATGCGCGTCGTTCCACGCCCGCTGGTCCATCACCAAGAGCGGCCGCACGAACATGTGGCGGCTCGCCGCGAGGACCATCACGAACGCCCAGACCCGCCGGCGGGCCTGCCTGGTCGGGTCCCACCACATCCCGAGCATCCCGTAGTCGACCTGCGCCTCATGCCCCGGCGGTGGGCCGTCCCGCAGGACCGTGACCTGCGCCGCGAGCATCTCCTCTGGCAGGTTCGCCGCCAAGTACCGGCGCAGGCTCGACAAGCTCACCGTCAGGCCGTGCTCATCGCGCAGCCGCTGGTGGATCGTGGAGACCGTCACCTCCGGCAGCAGGCCCTTGATCGCGTCGTGGAACACCTCGATCGCGGGCCAGCTCGACTGCCGCAACCGGGTGTCAACCAGCTCCGGGAACCAGCCCCGAACCAACTCGGCCCACGCCGCCTCGCCCAGCGCCGCGCCACCCGGCGCGAGCCCGGCCGCGATCGCCGGGGCGGTGTACTTGCGGACCGTCTTGCGGTCCACCCCCAAACTCGTCGCGATCTCCGCCTGCGAACGACCCGCATGCCAGTGCACCAAAATCTCTGTCACATCGATCACCTCGAACGTCCTCCTTGCCACTGGGTCCCCTTCATCGCTGTTGCGATGAGCGGACTCGAACTGGACCTGAGGACCCCGCTCGACACGCCGTCGTCCCCCTGAGGCATTGCGTGACGCAGCACCTGAGGAATTCCGTGACGCCGAGGGTGGGGAATTACCTGACGCAATCAGCCCGCAAGCTGAGGAATTTCATGACCGCTCACAAGGAGTGCTGACCTGCCAGCCGCTACCGGAACCAAGCCTGCCAAACAGGCGGTAGAAGCCATTAGATGAGTGCGATTGGACTGCCCGTGGCAGGTGGCAGCGGCGATGATTTCCGCGAATGGTGTACGCCGACTCGGGGATGCCGTACCGCTTCAGTGCCGAGGGGGTGCTCCCGCCGCTCTGGTCCAGAGCGGCGATGAAGCCCTTGCCGCCCCTGAGCTTGGTGAGCATGTCCCGGGTCAGCCGGCGGGGGCCGTTTCCTTCTCGATGGCGAGCGGCTCGCCGTAAACGATGATGTTGCTGTCGTAGCTGCTGCCGTTCCAGTCGGTGCAGGTGACCAGCACCAGGCGTCCGCCGGGGCGGTCCTGCCCGAAGAGGCCCTGGGCGTTCGCCGCGACCTCCTCGCGGGTGTAGACGAAAACCTCCGTCACCCTGTAGGTGACCACCCGGCCGTCGTCGTGGACCTCAACCTCCTCGCCGCGCTGAAGGTCCCCAAGCTCGTTCATCACGCCGCCGCCAGTGTGCACGGTGTGCCCCGTGATGACGGTCTGGCCGGGCATCTGGCCGGGGTGGGCACTGCGCTGCCACCAGCCCACGATGTCGGTGTCGCTCGGCGGATCCAGTGAGCCGTCCTGCTTGACCTCGATCGGCACGAGCGGAGCGTCGAGGCTGATGGCCGGCACGACCAGTCGGTCGGGGGGGTCGCCGGGGGCAAGACGCTTGTCTGCGGTGGGCGCGGTGGGGACTTCGGCGGTCGCCGTGGGTCTGGCCGCGGGTGGCTCGTCGTCCGGCGGCAGCACCAAGAGGGCGACGGCCATCAACAGCAGGGTGACGACCAGCGCCACCACGAGCCGGCCACGGGGCGAGGTCGGGAGCGCCAGTCCTGAGGGCAGCGGGCGGTGCGTACGCCTGTGGGAGTCGGGCGCGACCGGGTCGGGGTCGGGTTCGGTGAAGGTGTCGTCGGAGTCCGACACGGTGGGTGCATCCTCGCTGATCAGGGTGGTGGGGCGACGTGGTCTGGAGCTGGAAGACGGAGCCCCGGGCCCGCGACGAGCGCGGTCCCGGGGCTATGGCCGAGGGTCACTCAGCCCTTGCTCTGCTCGACGGTAGCCACCACGCCGGCGAGCGCCGGCACGGGGCCCCAGCGGGGTCCGATCGTCCTGGCCTCAGATGCCGGAGTTGACGGAGGTCGGCACCTCGGGCAGGGCCGGGTTGTTCGGGTTGTTCGGGTTGTTCGGGTTGTTCGGGTTGTTCGGGTTGTTCGGGTTGTCGATCTCACCGACGCGGTTCGGCCCGCAGGTGACATTGGCGAGCTCGGCCGCGACGAGCGGGGCCGCGAGCGGGG
>JBAZRQ010000307.1:0-3975 GCA_041662925.1 Nocardioides sp.
GCCTGGCCACCACAGGTGATCATGTTGACGTTCATCTTCTTCACGTGCTCCTCGCCGTTGACCGGCGGAATCACCGCCGGCCCGACCGCGGCGGGCGTGAGGTCGACCGCGACGATGCCGGCCTCCTCGTAGCGCGGGGCGTACTCCCGGTGCACGTAGGCCGAGGTGGCCTCGAAGATCAGGTCCGGCAGCACGTCCTGCTTGAGCAGCCAGTCGACGCCCTCGTGGGACGACTCCAGCCCCTTCTCGGCGGCGAGCCGGAGCCCCTCGGAGGCGGGGTCGACGCCGATCATCCAGCGCGGCTCCACCACGTCGGAGCGCAACAGCTTGTACATCAGGTCGGTGCCGATGTTGCCCGGCCCCACGATCGCCGCGGTGAGCTTGGTCATGTCCTACTCCTCGAACTGCACGCTGAGCGGCGCGAAGCCGCTGATGGTCGCCTCGACCCGGTCACCCGGGGCGAACGGCACGAACGGGCCCAGGGCCCCGGACAGGATCAGGTGGCCGGCACGCAGCGGGTCGCCGAAGCGCTGGGCCTGGACGGCCAGCCAGCGCAGCGCCTCGAGCGGGTCGCCCAGGCAGGCAGCGCCGTTGCCGGACGAGCGCACCTCGCCGTTGATGGAGAGCGACATCGTCACGTCACGCGGCTCGAGGTCGTCGAGAGGGCGACCCTCGTCGCCGACGACGAAGAGCCCGCTCGAGGCGTTGTCGGCGACCGTGTCGGTGAACTCGATGTCCCAGTCGGCGATCCGCGAGTCGACGATCTCGAGGGCGGGCAGGGCCACGGCCACCGCGGCCCGGACCAGCTCGAGGGTGATGTCGCTTTCGTCGGCGGGGTCGATGTCGTGGGCGAGGACGAAGGCCACCTCGGCCTCGACGCGCGGCTGCACCAGCGTGCGCATCGAGATCGGCCGCTGCTGGCTCACGTCCATGTCGCTGAGGAGGTAGCCGAAGTCGGGCTGGTCGACCCCGAGCTGCTGCTGCACGGCCTCGGAGGTGGCACCGATCTTGCGGCCCACGACCGTGGCTCCGGCGGCGAGGCGGGCCTGGACCAGGCCCTGCTGCACGGCGTACGCCGCGGGGAGGTCGTCGGTGCCGATCAGGTCGCGTACCGGCGCGCATGGCACCCGGGTCGCCAGCGCCTGCGAGAGGCGCTCGACGGCGGCTGGGACGGAGTCCTGGGAGGTCACGGGACGATAGTAGAACCTGTTACAGTTTCTGGCCATGGAGACCCCCCTGCCCGCCGAGGTGGACGTCGTGGTCGTCGGTGCCGGCGGCGCCGGGATGACGGCCGCGCTCGCCGCCTCGAAGCACGGCCTTGACACGATCCTGATCGAGAAGAGCGCCTACTTCGGGGGCTCCACCGCCCGCAGCGGCGGCGGCGTCTGGATGCCGGGCAACTACGCCCTGAAGGCCGCCGGCCAGGCCGACGCGCCCGCGGAGTCCAAGCGCTACCTCGACGCGATCGTCGGTGACGTGGTGCCCAAGGTGCGCCGCGACACCTACATCGACCGCGGCCCGGAGGTCCTGGACTTCATCCGCGACCACACCCCGCTGCGCTTCAAGTGGGTGCCGGACTACGCCGACTACCACCCCGAGGCGCCGGGCGGCCGCGCCGCCGGACGCAGCTGCGAGCCGATCCCCCTCGACGCGAGCTTCCTCGGCGACGAGCTCGAGCGGCTGCACCCGCAGTACACCAAGGCGCCGGCCAACATGATCGTCACGCAGGCGGACTTCCGGAAGATCAGCCTCGGGATGCGCACCGTCCGCGGCCCGATCACGATGGTCAAGGTCCTCGTCAACCGGATCCTGAGCGGCCTGCGCCGCCGTCGGATGTATGCGATGGGCAACGCGATCGCGATCGGCCTGCGCAAGGGCCTGGTCGACGCCGGGGTGCCGGTCCACTACGAGACCGAGCTCACCGGCCTGGTCATCGAGGACGGCCGCGTCGTCGGCGTCAGGGTCACCCGGGGCGGGCAGGAGTCCGTCGTACGCGCCCGGCGCGGCGTGATCCTCGGCAGCGGCGGCTTCGAGCGCAACCTCGAGATGCGCGAGAAGTACCAGCCGCACCCGACCTCGGTCGACTGGACCACCGGCTCGGAGTTCAACACCGGCGGCGGCATCCTCGCCGGCATCGCCGTGGGCGCCGAGACCGACCTGCTCGACGACTCCTGGTGGGGGCCCACGATCCCGCTGCCGGGCCGTCCGTGGTTCTGCCTGGCCGAGCGCAACCTCCCGGGCTCGATCATCGTCAACCAGGCCGGCGAGCGCTACATGAACGAAGCGCTGCCCTACGTCGAGGCCGTGCACGAGATCTACGCCGGCGAGGCCACCGGCGTCGGCCATGTCCCGTCGTGGATGGTGATCGACCAGCGCTACCGCAACCGCTACGTCTTCGCCGGCCTGATGCCGCGCCAGCCGTTCCCGGGTCGCTGGTACAAGCACGGGACGCTCAAGAAGGCCGACACCATCGAAGGGCTGGCGGCCGAGATCGGCGTGCCGGCCGACCGGCTCACCGCCACGGTGGAGCGCTTCAACGGGTTCGCCAAGTCCGGCGTCGACGAGGACTTCCACCGCGGCGAGTCGGCGTACGACAAGTACTACTCCGACCCGACGGTCAAGCCGAACCCGTCGCTGCACACCATCGACCAGGGCCCGTTCTTCGCCGTGAAGATCGTGCCCGGCGACCTCGGCACCAAGGGCGGTCTCGTCACCGACGAGCGCGCCCGGGTGCTGCGGCCCGACGGGGCGACGATCCCCGGGCTCTACGCCGCCGGCAACGTGTCGTCCGCGGTCATGGGCCGCACCTACGCCGGTCCCGGGGCCACCATCGGTCCCGCCATGGCGTTCGGCTACCTCGCTGCCGAGGACATCGCCGCTACCGCCGTCCCGGCGCGGGACGAGAAGGAGACTGCCTGATGCCGATCGACGCCTCCGTCGCCATCGGGGCCGACCTGGGCTCGCGCGAGTTCTCCTGGTCGGCCAGCGACGTGCTGCTCTACCACCTGGGCATCGGTGCCGGCTCCCGTCCGGGCGACAACCTCTCCCCCGACGCCCTGCGCTACACCCTCGACGGGCCGGCGCTGCAGGTGCTGCCGTCGTTCGGGGTGGTCGCACCGACGTTCCACGAGACCGACCCGCCGCCCCTCGACCTGCCGGGCTGCGACATCAACCTGGCCCAGGTCGTCCACGGCTCGCAGTCGATCTCCGTCGCCGGCCCGCTGCCGACGTCCGGCACCGCCACCATCTCGACCCGGATCAGCGACATCTGGGACAAGGGCAAGGCCGCCGTCATCTGGCAGGAGGGCGTGGCCCGCTCGTCGTCCGGCGACGAGCTGTGGACCGTCCGCTCCTCGATCTTCGTCAAGGGCGAGGGCGGCTGGGGCGGCGACCGGGGCAGCTCCGAGAAGCTCGAGCTCCCCGACCGCGCGCCCGACGCCGACACGGCGTACGACGTGACCCCGCAGCAGGCCCTGCTCTACCGGCTGTGCGGCGACCGCAACCCGCTCCACGCCGACCCCGACTTCGCGAAGGCCGCGGGCTTCCCGGCGCCGATCCTGCACGGGCTGTGCTCCTACGGCATCGTGCTGCGCGAGCTCACCGATGCGCTGCTCGGCGGCGACGCCACCGCGGTCGCAGGCTTCGGCGGCCGCTTCGCGGGCGTGGTGTTCCCCGGCGAGACCATCCGCGTGCAGGGCTGGCGCGACGACGGCCGCATCATTGCCTCCGCCGCCATCGCCGGCGGCGACCGCGATGGGTCACCTGTGCTCGCCGACGTGGTGCTCACGCTGGCGTAGGCCCGTCGGATCTCAGCAGATGCTGAGATCCCCGTCGTTCCGGGGGGTTGCAACTCGGCGAGGTCAATCGGTCTTAGCAACGGTTCATGCTGCTGCCGGGTTGGCGAGCAGCGCAGTCAGCGCTTGGGCTGGGGTCTGCAGGTCGAGGGTAGGACGTGGTCGTGCGTTGAGGGTGGCC
>JBAZRQ010000308.1:0-3971 GCA_041662925.1 Nocardioides sp.
GACGCTGGTCGCTGGGGTGATCACCGCTGCCGTCCGCGCTGACGGCTACCGCACCCACGAGGCCCAGCTCAACGACGGCGGGATCTGGGTCACCAACTCCCACGACGGTTTCTACGGCCGGCTCAACAAGCCGATCGGGCAGCTCGACGGCGCCCTCTTCGCCGAGCTCGACGCCCAGCTCGACATCGTCCAGGACGGCGCCTCGGTCGTCGCCGTCAACATGTCGGGGGGCGCGCTCGCCGCCATCGACCCCGCCACGGTGCAGCACCCCGAGGGCGACACCGCCAGCATCCCCGCCGGCGCCCAGGTCGGCCTGGCGGGCGGCACGATCGCCGTGCTCGACCCGGTCGACGGCTCGCTGTGGGCCGACCTCGCCGACCCCGAGCTCGGGGTGCCGGTCGTCGGCAACCTCGACTCCCAGGCGCCGCCGCTCGCCGAGGTCGGCGGCGCCGGCGCGCTCGCGGTCACCCGGGCCGGCGAGATCGTGGCCGTCTCCTCCGACGACGACACGATGACCAGGTTCGGGCCGACCACCACCGGCTTCTCCGCGCCGCAGGTCTCCGACCTCGCCGGCGACGTCGGTCCCGATGTCATGGTCACGGCGGTCGGGGACACCCCGGTGGTGCTCGACTCCGACTCGGGGTCCTTGAGCGTCGTCGGCGGCGCCGAGACCGACGTACCCACTGGGTCGGTGCTGCAGCAGCCCGGGCCCGACGCAGCCGCCGTCCTCGTCGCGACGCCCGACCGGCTGGTCGAGATCGACCTCGCCTCGGGTGACGAGACGACCCTCGCCGACGGGGTGGGCGGCCGGCCCACGGCGCCCGTCCGCCTCGGCGCCTGCCAGTACGGCGCGTGGTCCGGCGGGGTGGGCGCGGTGGCGACCCGCTGCGGTGACGGTGAGCCCGTGGTCAACCGGCTCGGCACCGACTCCAGCGACCTGGTGTTCCGGGTCAACCGCGGCGAGATCCTGCTCAACGACCGGGCCTCCGGCGCGGTCTGGAACATCGACTCCGACAACCCGACCCGCCTCGACAACTGGGACGCCTTCAAGAACAAGGTGAAGGAGGACGACGAGAACGAGGAGAACGAGGAGGAGGCCGAGGGCGACCGGCGTCCCCCCGAGGCCAAGCCCGACGACCTCGGTGCCCGCCTCGGCCGCACCACCGTCCTGCACCCGCTCGACAACGACACCGCCCCCGAGGGCCGGCTGCTCGCGATCCGCACGGTCCAGGACATCACCAACCCCGACGCCAAGGTGACGATCAGCCCCGACGGGCAGACCGTGCAGATCACGCTGCCCGAACGCTCGCCCACGACACGTTTCGAGTACTTCGTCGACGACGGCCGCGAGGACGTCGCCGCCCACGCCACCGTGACCGTCACGCCGCGCGGCGCGACGGTCAACGGGGTGCCCCAGCTGCGCGAGGGCTTCGAGCCGCGGGTGTGGAACGTACCCGCCGGCGGCACCCTCGACGTGCCGGTGCTGCCTGACTGGAGGGACAAGGAGGACGGCGACCCGCTCTCGGTCTCGGCGGTCGACGCCGTCGGCGGCGAGCGCAGCGGCGCCCAGGCCCGGATCACCACGGGCGGAAGGGTCCGCTTCACCGCGCCGGCCAAGGGCGGCGTGGTCACGGTCAAGTACGCCGTCAGCGACGGGATCGGCGAGACCGTCGGCGACGAGCTGCGATTCCAGGTGCAAGGTCCCAAGGACCTCGTGGCGCACCCCGCCGTCGCCGAGCCCGACGTCATCGCCGGCGAGGCCGGCAAGCCGATCACGATCCGTCCGCTGGGCAACGACCTGCCCGGCTCCGACCCGGTGACCCCCGATGCCGTGCTGGAGCTCGCCGGCAAGGTCGCGGCGACCAGCGGTGCGGACGTCCGCACCGACCTGGTCGCCGGCACGATCACGTTCCGCTCCGCGCAGCCGCGGACCTACTTCCTCGACTACGACGCCAAGTACGGCAACGCGCCGTTCGCCTCCGGCCGGATCCGGGTCGACGTGCTGAACGCGAAGAAGCCGCCCGAGGCGCCGGTCGCGATGCCCGACAGCGTCACGCTCTTCGGCCAGTCCGCCACCCTCGTCGACGTCCTCGCCAACGACGTCGACCCGACCGGCGGACTGCTCGTCGTGCAGGGCGGCGAGGCCGACCCGGCCAACCAGCTCGACGTGGCGGTCGTCGAGGGACGATGGCTGCGGCTCGCCGCCCGCCAGGGCAGCCTCGCGCCCAAGACCCAGCTGGTGCGCTACCGGATCAGCAACGGCACCCGCTCCGGGATCCAGGGCGAGGTCGTCGTCACCCAGCGACCCGCCCCTGACGACAACGCGCCGGTGACCGAGGTCGACCGCGTGGTCGTGCGCGAGGGCGCCGGGGTCTCGGTCCCCGTGCTCGACAACGACTTCAGCCCGGCCGGCGACGAGCTCGGCCTGGTCGGCCACGTCGCCGGCGAGACCTCCGGCTCGCTGACCGTGCTGCCGCAGGGGGACGACGACGTACCGACCGGCACGGCGTACGTCGCCGGGCGGTTCGTGCGCTACGTCGCCCCGCGCGGCCTGGACGACGCGCGCACCTTCACGGTGCGCTACCTCGCCACCAACGCGGCCGGTGAGACCGCCCCCGGCAAGGCCGAGATCACGGTGGTCCCGGCCGACCGGCCCAACCAGCCTCCGGAGCCACCCGCACTGGAGGGGCGCGTGGTCTCCGGGGACACCGTCAAGCTCAAGGTGCCCGGCGTCGGGGTCGACCCCGACGGCGACCCGGTCACGTTGACCGGCATCACCAGCGCGCCCGTGCTCGGGCGGCTGATGACCTACGGCGCCAACTCGCTGCAGTACCAGGCCTACCCGGGCAGCGTCGGCACCGACGAGTTCAGCTACACGGTCACCGACCCCCAGGGCGCGCAGGCCAGCGGGACGGTGCGGATCGCCGTCGTCCAGCCGGCCCGCCCCCAGCCGCCCCTCGCGGTCGCCGACACGATCACCGTCGAGCCGGGACGGCTCGCGACGATCGACGTACTGGCCAACGACCTCGTCGCCGACGGCGACCGGGTGACCATCGAGCTGCTCGGCGCCCCCGACGGTGTGACCCTCGAGTCCGAGCAGGGTCCCGTCGTGGTCGACTCCCGTGTGGCCGAGGCCGGCCGCAACGTCGAGGCCGTCTACCGCGTGACCAACGGCCTCAGCGCGTCGCAGGCCACGGTCACGCTGCGCACCGCCGAGCCGTTCAACAACCCGCCGGTGGTCTTCGACGCGTTCGGTGAGTCCGACGCCGGCGAGACCGTGACCGTCGACGTGCTGGAGACCGCCTACGACCCCGACGGGCCGGCCGACGCCCTGCGCGTGACCGAGGTGTTCGCCCCTCCGGGGCTCGACGCCGAGTTCCGCGGGGGCACGGTCACCGTCGAGCGCGGCGAGACGCCGCTGGTGGTGCCGTTCCGGGTGCGCGACGCCGACGGCGGTGTCGCCACCGCGTCGCTGTTCGTGCCGCCGCTGCGCGAGGGGGCGCCGTACGTCGAGGACGGCGCGCTGATCGAGATCGGCTCCGGCGACACCGAGACCTTCGACCTCTCCGACTATGTCGTCGACCCGTCCGGTGGGCCGGTGAAGCTCACGCTCAAGGAGCGCATCTGGTCCTCGCCGCCCACGAGCCTGGGCGCCGTCGTCACCGGCGACCGCTCCTTCGAGCTCACCGCCGCCGAGAGGTACGTCGGACCCGGCGCCGTGGTCTTCGAGGTCACCACGGGGGAGTCGGTCGACGACCCCGACGGGATCCGGGCGGTGCTGTCGGTGCCGGTGCAGGTCGGCGCCGAGACCCCGATCCTGCGCTGCCCGGCCGAGCCCGTGGAGATCGCGCAGGGGCAGTCGCTCGACCTCGACATCGCGTCGCTGTGCCATGTGTGGACCCCCGACCCGGACGCCGCCGGAGGCCTGGTCTTCGACGCCGACTGGGAGGCCTCCAGCGACGGGCTGGCGA
>JBAZRQ010000309.1:0-3969 GCA_041662925.1 Nocardioides sp.
GACGTCGGTGCGGACCAGGCGGAACAGCTCGCGGAAGTAGCCACCCAGCACCACCACGCGCGGGTTGAACGCGTTGACGATGCTGGCGAGCCCGTGGCCGAGGTGGGTGCCGATGCGGCGCAGCTCCACGTTGGGGTCACGGAAGCCCTCGAGGACCTCGCCGAGCTGGGCGACCTGGTCGTCGGGGTAGCCGAGGGCGTGGGCGATGGCGTGCGCTCCGACCTCGGTCTCCCAGCAGCCACGGTTGCCGCAGTGGCACGGGAGCCCCGACGGGTTGAAGCTCAGGTGGCCGATCTCGCCGGCGTAGCCGTCCGCGCCTTCGAGCCGGAACCCGCCGGTGATCACGCCGGCGCCGACGCCGACGTTGCCGGAGACGTAGATCAGGTCGTCGATGCCCACGCCCGCGCCGCGGAAGTGCTCGGAGAGGGCGCCGAGGTCGGCGTCGTTGGCCACCAGGACCGGTACGTCGACGCCGAGCGCGGCCAGGACGATCGAGCCGAACGAGACGTCGTGCCACTCCAGGTTGGGAGCGAGCCGGATCAGGCCGTCGCTGCGACGGACCAGGCCGGGCACGCTGATGCCGATGCCGACCAGGGGAGCGGAGTCGGGAGCATCGGCGACGACCTTGCGGATCAGCGTCGCGACGGTGCCACCCACCTGCCAGGCCTCGCGGCCGTCGACGATCGTCGCCACCTCGCGGTGCTGGATGTTGCCCCCGAGGCCGACCCGTGCGACCACGACCCGGTCGACGCCCAGGTCGACGGCGATGACGAACGGACCGCTCGGCGACAGCCCCACCCCGGCGGACGGTCGACCGGCGCCGGTACGCGGCTGGGCGGGCAGGGCCCGCTCGGTCACGCCCAGCGACTCCAGCTCGGCCACCAGACCCGCGATGGTGCTGCGGTTGAGCCCCATCTGCAGGGTCAGGTCGGCCCGAGACATGGTGCCGGCGCGGTGCACGTGACGCAGAAGGGTGCCCAGGTTGTGGCGCCGGACCCCCTCCTGGTTCGTCCCGAGGCCGGAGTGCTGGCGGCTCATGGGATCGGCCTAGACGCCCGCTGCGGAGCGACGACGACGCGAGATGGCGTCGACGCTTGCCGCCAGCAGCAGTACGCCGCCGGTGACCAGGAAGTTGATGTAGCTCGCCTGGTTGAGCAGGCCCAGCCCGTTGGGGATGGTCGCGATGACCAGGCCGCCGATGACGGCGTCGATCGCGCGGCCACGGCCGCCGAAGAGGCTGGTGCCACCGATGACGGCAGCGCCCACGGCGTAGAGCAGCTCGTTGCCGCCACCGGAGCCCGGCGACACCTTGCCGGTGTAGGACGCCGCCAGCAGGCCGCTGACCGCAGCCATCGAGGAACAGATCACGAAGGCGATGACCTTGATCCGGGTCACGTCGATGCCGGCGCGGCGGGCCGCCTCGGCGTTGCCGCCGACGGCGTACAGGTGCCGGCCGAAACGAGTCCGGGTGAGCACGAACGTCCAGAAGAGCAGCAAGGTGATCACGACCGGCAGCACCCACGGGATGCCGCTGATGTTGAACAGGTCGGGGTTCGGCGCCCGGTTGGCGCTCAGTAGCGCGGTCATGCCCAGGACGATCGTGCTGAGCACGACGATCTGGATGATCACCAACGGCAGGGGCTGGTGCACCAGGCCCTTAGCGGAGCGGGACCAGTAGCGCCACAGCGAAAGGGCGGCGAAGGCGACGACAATCACCCCGGCCGCGATCCAGCCGGCGGTCACCGGGACGTTCTTGATCGACAGCCCGCGCAGCACCTCGTCGTTGAACCGCAGCGAGCCGCCGGAGCCGATCAGCTTCAGCGGCACGGCCTGCAGGGCCAGGAAGAACGCCAGGGTGACGACGAACGACGGGATCCCCAGGAGCGAGACGAGGGACCCGATCGCCAAGCCGATCACGGCACCGACGGCGATGCCGATGAGCGTCGCCAGCCACCACGACCAGTCGTAGTCGATCATCACCAGCGCGATGATGGTGGCCGAGGCGCCACCTGCGACGCCAGCCGACAGGTCGATGTCTCCCAGCAGCAGGACGAAGACCAGACCCATCGCCAGGACGATGATGGAGCCGGCCTGCACGACCAGGTTGGCCATGTTGTAGGTCGTCAGGAACCGGTCGTGGAGCGACGAGAACACGACGAACAGAAAGATCAGCCCGAGGATCGCGGGCAGCGAGCCCATGTCGCCGCCCCGGAGACGGTTGAGATAGTCCCGCGCAGAGTCGGCGATGGTCGCCGCCTGATGGGTGTCACTCTCGAAGTCGCTGGTGGCGGCTGTGGCGGGGGTGTCGGATCCGACGGTCATGATGATGTCTCCGGTCGTGGTCAGACGGTCGCGGTCACGGGGTTCTCGGCGATGCCGAGCTCCCCGGAGCGCCCGGCGGTGATGAGCTCGACGACCTGGCTGTGCGTGACGTCCTTGGCGGGCACGTCCGCTGCCACACGGCCGAGGTAGAGAGCGGTGATCCGGTCGGCGACCTCGAAGACGTCGCCCATGTTGTGCGAGATGAGCACGACACCCAGGCCCCGGTCGGCGAGTCGGCGGACCAGGTCGAGGACCTGCCGGGTCTGGGCGACGCCCAGGGCGGCGGTCGGCTCGTCGAGGATGACGACCTTGGAGTTCCACAGCACGGCCTTGGCGATCGCCACCGTCTGGCGCTGACCACCGGACAGGCTCGCGACGCCCTGGCGCACCGACTTCACGGTGCGCACCGAGAGCGAGGCGAGGGTCTCGCGGGCGCGGGACTCCATCGTGACCTCGTCGAGGAGGATCCCCTTGGTCTCCTCGCGGCCGAGGAACATGTTCTCGACGATGTCGAGGTTCTCGCACAGCGCCAGGTCCTGGTAGACGACGTCGATGCCGAGCGCGGCGACGTCACGCGGCCCGTGGACGTGGACCGGCTTGCCTTCGAACAGGTAGTCGCCGGTGTCCTTGCTGTAGATGCCGGCGATGATCTTGATCACCGTCGACTTGCCGGCGCCGTTGTCGCCCACGAGGGCGGTCACGGTGCCTGGGTAGACGGCGAAGTCGACGTCATGAAGGACGTGGGCGACGCCGAAGCTCTTGTTGACTCCGCGCAGCTCGAGCAATGGCTCGCTCATGGCGACTCCTCAGGTCGTGATGGTGGTACGACGTACGGTGGGGCCGGTCTCCCGGGGCGCCGCCGGCGCCCCGGGAGACCAGGTCTTCAGGCTCCGAACTCTGCTCCGGCCCGAGCCGGGGCCGAGATCAGGAGATGCCGGCTTCCGTGCAGAACTTCGCGAACTCGCCCGCGCACACGTCCGCAGCGGTCTGGCCGCCGTCGTCGATGACGTCCTTCACGGAGTCCTTCGTGATCAGCTGCGGGTCGAGCAGGATCGAGGGGACCTCGCGGCCGCTCTCGGAGTCCGGCGTGGTGCCCGTGGTCTCGGCGTCCTCACCGTTGACCAGCGCGATGGCGGTGTCGGCCAGAGCACCGGCCTCCAGCTTGGCCGACTTGTAGACGGTCATGCACTGGGTGCCGGCGAGGATGTTCTGCAGACCCTCGACGGTGGCGTCCTGACCGGTGACCGGGACCTTGCCCGCCTGGCCGGCGCCCTCGAGGATGCTGATGACAGCGCCTCCGAGGCCGTCGTTGGCCGCGAGCACGCCGTCGACCTTGCCGTCTGCAGCGGTGTAGAGCTGCTGGAAGATCGTCGCTGCCTCTTCATTGTCCCAGTCGGGAACAGCCTGCTCGCCGACGTTCTTGTACTGAGTCATCGGGTCGAGGACGCTGTGGGCGCCCGCCGAGAAGAGCGTGGCGTTGTTGTCGGTGGGCGAACCGTTGAGGTAGACGATGTTCGCGGGCTCGTCGCCGAGGCACTCGGCCAGACCCTGACCCTGGAGCTGGCCGACCTTGTTGTTGTCGAACGACACGTAGTACTCGGCCGAGCCGTTGAGGGTCAGACGGTCGTAGTCGATGGTGGCGACGCC
>JBAZRQ010000310.1:0-699 GCA_041662925.1 Nocardioides sp.
TCGCCACCGCAGCAGGGAACAGCAGGCCGAGGACGAAGACCATGAACAGGGGCTCACGCATCTTGAACTGGTAGCGCGCGAGCGGGTAGGCGGCCATCACCCCGCAGACCACGGCCACCACGGTCGTGATGACGGCGATCATCGTGGAGTTGAGCGCGTAGCGCCAGAAGTCGGGGTTGGTGACGACCCCCTCGTAGTTGCGCATGAGCCACGGGTCGGGCAGGCCGGCCGGGTCGCGGGCGAGCTGCTCGTTGCTGCGGAAGCCACCGAGCATGCCGTACAGCACGGGGCCCAGGGTGAGCGCGATGACCGCCAGGGCCATCACGTAGGCGAGCGGGCCGCCGGTGCCGAACGGCCGTATCCGGCGTGACCTCATGTCGTCTCCCCTCGGTGGCTCATCGGTCGCTCGCGGTGTCTCGGCGCAGGATGAGCAGCTGGTAGGCCAGTGCCATCACGAAACCGACCAGGAACAGCACCACCGACGCCGCACCGGCGATGCCGTAGTTGTGCCGCTGGGTGCCCTGGCTGATCAGGTAGGTCGCCATCGTGGTGGTGGCGTTGGCCGGGCCACCGCCGGTCAGGACCCACACCATGTCGAAGAGCTGCAGGGAGCCGATCATGGACAGGAAGCACCAGGTGCGGATGGTCGGGCCGAGCAGCGGGATCGCGATCCGGCGCTGGACCTGCCACCAGCTGGCG
>JBAZRQ010000310.1:709-3964 GCA_041662925.1 Nocardioides sp.
CGGCCTCGTAGAGCTCGTCGGGCACGCCCTGCAGGCCGGCCAGGAAGAGCAGCACGGCCAGGCCGAGGTACTTCCAGGTCAGTACGACGAACAGGGTCGGCAGTGCGAGCTCGGGGGTCCCGAGGAACCCCTGCTCCGGTGGGGTCAGTCCCACCGCGGAGATCAGCCCGTCGACGACGCCGTAGCGGGGCTGGAGCAGCTGGAACCAGACCACACCTGCGATCACCTCGGCGACCACGTAGGGGACGAAGACGATGGTGCGCAGCAGCCCGCGGGCCCTGATCTTGCGGTTGAGCAGCACCGCGATCGCCAGCCCGAGCGGCAGCTGCACCACGATCGAGGCGATCACGATGATGAAGTTGTGGGTCACCGCCTGGGTGAACACGTCGTCGCCCAGCACCCGCTCGTAGTTGCGCAGGCCGACGAAGTCCTCCATCGGGCCGAAGCCCTTCCACCGGTAGAACGACATCCGGACCGCCGAGATGATCGGCCAGACGACGAACACGGCCATCAGGGCCAGTGCGGGTGAGACGAAGAAGACGACCTCCAGCCGCTGTCGCCAGCGGCCACCCCCCGGAGGCCCAGCCGATGATGGGGCCACCCGGCGCGTGCGTCCGCGCCGGGTGGCCTCCTTCTCGCGTGCGGGTGCCGCCGGCAGTGCGGCGCCCTGGTGGGACACGGTCAGCTCACATCTCCTCGTCGGCGGCCGCCTGGGTGGCCTCGACGACATCCTCGGGCGAAGCCTGGCCCGCGAAGAGTAGTGCGATCTCGTCGTTCATCGCGCCACCGATCGACTCGCCGAAGGCCGTGTCGAAGTAGAGCTGGACGTAGGGCGCCTCGTCACGCACCCGGAGCAGCTCGGCCAGGGCCGGGTCGGACACCGCGGCGTTGGCCGCAGGGTTCGTGGGCAGGCCCATGTCGTTCTCCGCGAAACCGGTCTGGACCTCGTCGGACAGCAGGTACTTGACCAGGTCGACCGCCGTGTCGGGAGCCCCTTCCGAGACCGCCCAGGCGTCACCGCCACCCAGCTGGGCAGCGGGGTCGCCCTCGCCACCGTCGACCGCCGGGAAGGCGAACCAACCGGTCTTGTCACCCAGGCCCTCGCCGTTCTCGGTGATGCCCTGCATCACGCCCGGCTCCCAGTGGCCCTGCATCTCCATGGCGACCTTGCCCGTGGCCAGCAGGCCGGAGGCCGAGGTGGCCCCTTCCTGCGCGACGGTGCTCAGGAAGCCGGCGTGGAACGGCTCGGTGTCCAGGATGTCCTCGACGACCTCGCCGGCCTTCACGAAGCAGCCGTCGGAGAAGTCCAGGCTGGTCACGGCATCCGTGAGGGTCTCCTCGGAGCACGAGCGGAGCGCGGTGTAGTACCAGTAGTGCGCCGCGGGCCACTTGTCGCCGGCGCCGACCGAGATCGGCGTGATGTCGGCGTCCTTGAGCTGCTCGATGACGCCGTACAGGTCGTCCATCGTCGTCGGCAGCTCGGTGATGCCGGCCTGCTCGAAGAGCTCGGTGTTGTACCAGAAGCCCACGACCCCGATGGAGAACGGGAGCGCGTAGGTCTGTCCGTCGGTCTGCCAGCCGGCGACCGAGCCGCCCACCTTGGCGATCTCGTCGGCGGCGTCGTCGGTCAGGTCACGGACCAGGCCGGCCTCGACGTGGTCGGCGAGCTCGCCGCCGCCACGCTCCATGTAGATGTCGGGGAGGTCGCCGCTCTGGAAGGCGGCGGCCAGCTTGTCGACCATGTCCTCGTGCGCCATGGCGCTGATCTCGACCGTCACCCCCGGGTTGTCGGCCTCGAAGTCCTTGGCCACCTGTTCGTAGTAGCCCTTACCTGGTTCGTTGTTCGAGTTGTGCCACCAGGTGATCGTCTTGTCGTCGTTGTCGCCTGACGAGTCGTCACCACCGCACGCGGCAGCGAACACCATCGCGCCGGCGCAGAGCGCGGCGAGAGCCGCGCGTCGAGTCTTCGACCTCATTGGGAATCCTCCGATCCGGCCCACGCCCAGTGGGACGTTTCTCCCACCTTGTGACTCTGGTCGCCGTCTGTCAATCGTTATCGATAACGATTTCCATTCAGTGTCGGATCTGGTACGACTGGGTCCATCAGGCTCTGTCGATGGCTGATCGACGGGCCCGGACAGGAGGAGTGCGTGTCTCTCCCGAGCTCGCCGTACCAGCACCGCCACGGGGCGGCCGCGCTCACCGTGCACCGCCGGGACGGCACCGTCCTCGCCGACACCGAGGTCGTCGTGCGCCAGGTCCGGCACTCCTTCGCGTTCGCCAACATCGGCTTCGACTTCGTCGCCCTGGCCAACGGCGAGAACCCCGGCCCGGATGCTGGGGCCGAGCCACTCGTCGCCCTGTGGCTGGACGTGTTCAACACCGCGACGCTGCCGTTCTACTGGGCAGACTTCGAGCCCGTCCGGGGCCGGCCGGACACCGACCGGCTGCTGGCGACGGCACGCTGGTTCCGGGAGCGCGGCGTCGCCCTCAAGGGCCATCCCCTGCTCTGGCACACGCTCGCCCCCGACTGGCTGCGCGACCTGCCCGACGACGAGGTCGAGAGGGTCGTGCGCGACCGGGTACGGCGTGAGGTGGCGTCCTTCTCGGGACTCGTCCAGACCTGGGACGCGATCAACGAGGCGGTGATCATGCCGGTCTTCGACAACGAGCCGGTCCCGAACGCCGTCACCCGGCTGTGTCGCCGGATCGGCCGGATCGCGACCGTCCGGCTGGCCTTCGACGAGGCGCGCCGCGGCGACGCGGCCGTTCGCCTGGTGCTCAACGACTTCGACATGTCGACGGCCTTCGAGTGCCTGATCGAGGGCGTCCTCGAGGCGGGCATCGAGGTCGACGCGATCGGTCTCCAGAGCCACATGCACCAGGGCTACTGGGGCGAGCAGCGGACCCTGGCGGTGCTGGACCGGTTCGCCCGCTACGGCCTGCCGCTCCACCTCACGGAGACGACGCTCCTCTCGGGCGACCTGATGCCGCCGGAGATCGAGGACCTCAACGACCACCAGGTCGCCAGCTGGCCCACCACCCCGGAGGGCGAGGAGCGCCAGGCCGACGAGGTCGTGCGCCACTACCGGACCCTGCTCTCCCACCCGTCCGTGCAGGCCGTCACCTACTGGGGGCTCTCCGACCGCGGCGCCTGGCTCGGCGCGCCCGCCGGACTGGTGCGCGCCGACGGGACGCAAAAGCCGGCCTACGACGCCCTGCGGCACCTGGTGAAGGACGAGTGGTGGCTGTCCC
>JBAZRQ010000311.1:0-676 GCA_041662925.1 Nocardioides sp.
CGACCTCTCCTCCCTGGGGGACGTCCGCGGCAAGCGCGTGCTGGTCCGGTCGGACCTCAACGTGCCCCTCGACGGCAGCACGATCACCGACGACGGCCGGATCCGGGCCAGCGTGCCCACCATCCGGAGCCTGGTCGACGCCGGTGCCCGGGTGGCGGTCGTCGCCCACCTGGGGCGGCCCAAGGGCGCGCCGGACCCGGCCTACTCCCTGCGGCCGGTGGCGGAGCGGCTCGGTGAGCTCCTCGGGGCTCCCGTCGCCTTCGCCACCGACACGGTGGGGGAGTCGGCCAAGGAGACCGTGGCCGGTCTCGGCGACGGTGAGGTGGCCGTGCTCGAGAACGTCCGCTTCAACGCGGGCGAGACCAGCAAGGACGAGGCCGAGCGTGGTGCCTTCGCTGACCAGCTCGCCGCGCTCGCCGACGCGTTCGTCTCCGACGGGTTCGGGGTCGTGCACCGCAAGCAGGCCTCGGTCTACGACGTCGCGCAGCGGCTGCCGCACGCCATGGGCGGCCTGGTCGCCAAGGAGATCGACGTGCTGCGTCGGCTCACGGTCGACCCGGCCCGGCCCTACGTCGTCGTGCTCGGGGGTTCGAAGGTCTCCGACAAGCTCGGCGTGATCGACAACCTGCTGGGCAAGGCCGACAAGCTGCTCATCGGCGGCGGCATGGTGTTCACC
>JBAZRQ010000311.1:686-3962 GCA_041662925.1 Nocardioides sp.
AGGCCCAGGGCCACGAGGTCGGCAAAAGCCTGCTCGAGGAGGACCAGCTCGACGTGTGCCGGTCCTACCTGGCGCGCGCGGAGGAGTCGGGGGTCGAGATCGTGCTCCCGACCGACATCGTGGTCGACACGGCGTTCCCGTCCGCGGGCACCGAGCCGCACCCGACCGTCGTACCTGCCTCGGAGATCCCGGCCGACAGCCTCGGTCTCGACATCGGGCCCGAGTCGGGCGCGGCGTTCGCCGCGGCGCTCGAGGGTGCGCACACCGTCTTCTGGAACGGTCCCATGGGTGTCTTCGAGGTCTCGGCGTTCGCCGAGGGCACCCGGGCCGTGGCCCAGGCGCTGACGGCGATCGACGGCCTCTCGGTCGTGGGTGGTGGCGACTCTGCCGCCGCCGTCCGCAAGCTCGGCTTCGACGAAGCCGGGTTCGGGCACATCTCCACCGGCGGTGGAGCGAGCCTGGAGTATCTCGAGGGCAAGGAACTGCCCGGCATCACGGTCTTGGAGCACTGACCGCACGGGGGCTCCGCCCCCGTGGACCCCCGCTGGGGCTCCGCCCCAGACCCCGACCGTAGGAGAACCATGAGCACGTCCCGCACCCCGCTGATGGCGGGCAACTGGAAGATGAACCTCAACCACCAAGAAGCGGTGGTGCTGGTCCAGAAGCTCGCGTGGACGCTGTCGGACAAGCGTCACGACTACGCCAAGGTCGAGGTGGTGGTCTGCCCGCCGTTCACCGACCTGCGGTCGGTGCAGACCCTTGTCGACGGCGACCGGCTCTCGGTGAAGTACGCCGCCCAGGACGTCTCCACCCAGGACTCCGGCGCCTACACAGGTGAGATCTCGGCCGGCATGCTGGCCAAGCTCGGCTGCTCCTACGTCGTGGTCGGTCACTCGGAGCGACGCGAATACCACGCCGAGAGCGACGAGACCGTCAACGCCAAGGCCCACAAGGCCCACGCCGCCGACATGACGCCGATCGTGTGTGTCGGTGAGGGGCTGGCGGTCCGCCAGGCCGGGGAGCACGTGCCCTACACGCTGGCACAGGTCGACGGCTCCCTCGCGGGCTTCACCGCCGAGCAGGTCGCCGGGCTGGTCGTGGCCTACGAACCCGTCTGGGCCATCGGCACCGGCGAGGTCGCGACCCCCGAGGACGCTCAGGAGGTCTGCGCGGCCATCCGGGGCCGGATCCGGGAGGTCCACGGCGACGCCGCGGCCGACGGCCTGCGCATCCTCTACGGCGGTTCGGTGAAGGCCTCCAACGTCGCCGGCATCATGGCGAAGGACGACGTCGACGGCGCCCTGGTGGGTGGCGCGAGCCTTCAGGTGGACGAGTTCGGCGGCATCTGCCGCTTCTACGACATGCCGGTCCTCTGACCCATCTACCTGTGACGTAGGATTCCCCCCTGTGACAACGCTCTTCACTGTTCTGCTCGTCATCACGAGCTCCCTACTGATCGTCCTCGTGCTCCTGCACAAGGGCCGCGGCGGTGGTCTCTCCGACATGTTCGGCGGCGGCGTCAGCAGCTCGCTCGGCGGCTCGTCCGTCGCCGAGCGCAACCTCGACCGGTTCACGGTCGGCATCGGTGTCATCTGGTTCGCCTGCGTGATCGCGCTGGGCCTGTTGCTCGCCTACCAGAACTGAAAGGCAAGACACGTGGCTGGTGGAGGTAGTGCTATTCGCGGCAGCCGAGTTGGCGCCGGACCCATGGGTGAGGCCGAGCGGGGCGAGGCTGCCCCGCGTCAGGCGGTCACCTACTTCTGCTCGCGGGAGCACACGTCCGTCGTGGCGTTCGCGATCGAGGCCGTGGCCCCCGACTCCTGGGACTGCCCCAAGTGCGGGCTGCCTGCGGGCCGCGACTCCGACAACGCGCCGCCGGCCACCAAGATCGAGCCCTACAAGACCCACCTGGCCTACGTGAAGGAGCGTCGCTCCGACGCCGAGGCCGCCAACATCCTCGACGAGGCCATCCAGCTCCTGCGCTCCCGTCGCAAGTCCGGCGACATCATCTTCTGAGCTCCACCCCACGCTGACCCGCCCGAAACTTCCGGGCGGGTCAGCGTGATTTGTCGTGAGTTGGTGACGGGTCACCGGGGGCTAGAGCTGGGAGGCGGCGGCTCGGTCGAGGAAGTACGTCGTGTCGGCGGTGCCGTGGACGCCCCGCGCGGGGGTGTCCGTGACGGAGCCGGTGTCGGCGAGGGCGGCGGCCACGGCTTCGGCCTTGCCCTCTCCGCTGGCGATCACCCACAGCGAGCGGGCGCGGTTGAGCGCACCGAACGTGAAGCTGATCCGCTGGGGCGGCGGCTTGGGCGAGTCGGTGACGCCGACCACGATCCGGTCGTCGACCGCGAGCTGAGGGTGGCCGGGGAAGAGGGACGCCACATGCCCGTCGGGGCCGATGCCCAGCATCACGACCTCGAACTCGCCGCTGCCGTGCTCGTGCACCTGTTCCTCGAACGCCCGCGCCGCGGCCTCGACGTCGGCGACGTCGTCGCTCGACGGCATCTCGTGGACCTGCGTGGCGCCGACCGCGTCCAGGAACGCGCGCCGCGCCTGGCCGGCGTTGCGGTCGGGGTCGTCGGCGGGGACGAAGCGGTCGTCACCCCACCAGACGACGACCCGGGTCCAGTCGACCTCGGTGCCGGGGGAGAGCCGGGCCAGCTCACGGTGCAGCGACTCGGAGATGCTGCCGCCGGTCAGGGCGATCTGCGGCTGGTGCCCGGCCGCCTGGGCGTCGGCGAGCCGCGTGAGCAGCTCACCGGCGACCGCGGTGGCCAGCGCCGCGGCGTCGGGGTGCACCTCGACGAGGGGCGCGCTCATGCCCCGGCCTGGCGCAGTCGCTTCGTCACCGCGGCGTAGATGTCGTCCTCGTCGAGGCGCCGCAGCTCCTCCGCGAGCAGCTCGGGGAGCCCGCGTCGCTTGAGCGCGATCGGCCGGTCGGGCCGGCCGGGCGACTGGTAGGTGGCGAGCTTGCCGTCGGGACGACTGATCCGGATCGGGCCCTCGGCGGTCTCGAGGACCACCTCGGTGATCCCGGGGCCCCGCGAGCTGGAGCGCTCCACGTCCACCCGCAGCCGGTCGTGCAGCCACGCCGCCAACAGGTCGGCGCTGGGGCTGATCCGCTCGGCGGTCACCGACGCGCCCGTCACCTTGAGGTGGTGCTGGTCGAGGGCGGCGGCGAGCAGTGCGCGCCACGGTGTGATCCGGGTCCACGCGAGGTCGGTGTTGCCCTTGACGTACGCCGAGCACTGCACGTGCAGCGCCTTTCCCTTGTGG
>JBAZRQ010000312.1:0-3959 GCA_041662925.1 Nocardioides sp.
CGACGAGATCCTGGGCGGCTGGCCGCGCCCGGCCTGAGCGGCACTCGGGTCAGCCTGGATCAGAGGTGGTCGGGCACGATCAGCGCGTCCGGGTCCCGGCGGATCGGCATCGCGGCGACGGCCACGCGGGTGAGCTCGGCGGCGCTGGTGACGATCCGCCGGCGCCGGCGCGCCGGCATCGACTCCCAGGCCCCGGGACGGCGGTGCTCGAGCACCCCGCGGCTGCCCGTCTCCGCCGCCTGCTCGTACTCCGCCTGGCTGAACTCCGGACGAGCATCCACCGTGGGCCGCTCCGGCAGCGCAGTCAGCACCGGCAGCACGATCTCGCCCGCGGCGGCCTTGCGCGGGTAGCGCTGCGCCATGTTCAGGGCGTCGTACGCCGCGTCGATGTCACCGCGTCGCCAGGGCGGGCGGGTCACGGCGAAGAGCCGACGGGCCACGGCGTCGACCCCCACCGTCATCTCGTGCTCGGTGAACCTCATGGGCACCCATGATGGACCAACCCGAGGCGTCGCGCCTGCCGGGTCACGCCGGGTCCTTGTGCCCTTCCGGCAGTGGGTCCTAGGGCCCTTCCCGCAAGGTCGCTGAAGAGTAGGGTCCAGTTCAGAGGGCACGGCCGGACCTGACGGTCAGCGCCGGTCGGGGACCGTGCCGAGAAGGCGACTCACATGACCGTCCTGATGACTGGTTTTCCGGGATTCCTCGGATCCGCACTCCTCCCCCGTCTCCTGGCCCGACGTGAACACGTCCGGGCGGTCTGCCTGGTCCAGCCCGTGCACCGCGAGCTCGCCGAGTCCCGCGTCCTCGAGCTCGTGGCCGAGCACCCGCACCTGCGTGGCCGGGTCGACCTGGTCGATGGCGACATCACGGCACCCGACCTGGGCATCGACCCGGCGGAGCTCCCCGGCCTCGACGGTGTCACCGAGGTGTGGCACCTGGCCGCGGTCTACGACCTCGCGGTCGACCCCGAGCTGGCCCGCCGGGTCAACGTCGACGGGACCGCGCAGGTCCTGGCGTTCTGCGGCTCCCGCGCCCACCTCGGCCGGCTCCACTACGTCAGCACCTGCTACGTCAGCGGCCGTTTCGCGGGCACCTTCACCGAGGACGGGCTCGAGGAGGGCCAGGAGTTCCGCAACCACTACGAGTCCACGAAGTACGACGCGGAGGTGCTCGTGCGCGCGGCCATGGCCGACGGCCTGCCCGCGACGATCTACCGCCCCGGGATCGTGGTCGGCGACTCGGAGACCGGCGAGACCCAGAAGTACGACGGCCCCTACTTCCTGGCGGAGTTCCTGCGCCGCCAGCTGTCCGTGGCCGTGGTGCCGGCGGTCGGTGCCGCCGACGAGGTCAAGGTGTGTCTGGTCCCCCGCGACTTCGTCGTCGACGCGATGGACCAGCTCTCCGTGCTCCCCGTGTCGCTCGGCAGGACCTACGCCCTGACCGACCCCAACCCGCCGACCGTGCGCAAGCTCGTCGAGACCTTCGCCCACCACCTCGGCAAGCGGGTGCTGTGGGTCCGGCTGCCCCTGGGCCTGACCCGGGCGGCAGTGGGCTCCGTGCCGGGCATGGAGCGGCTGCTGGGCCTTCCGGCCGAGGCGCTCGACTACTTCGCGTCGCCGACGCTCTACGCCACGACCAACACGACGACCGACCTGGCCGGCACCGGCGTCTCCTGCCCGTCGTTCGATGACTATGCCGGCCGCCTGCTGGACTTCATGGTCGCCCACCCTGAGTTCGACTCCAAGGCCATGGTGTGAGCCCGCGGCGCAAGGCCCACGAGCCTCCTCTGGTGATCGTCGAGGTCAGTCTCGCCGGGTCCGACCGCGACTGCGACGAACAGGTCAGCTTCCTCCACCGCGACGTCCGCCTGGTGCGAGTCGGGACCGAGGGCGACGCGCGGGCCGCGGAGGCCCTGGTCCGTGAGTGGGCCCCCCAGGCCGACGCGATCGCGGTCACCGGCATCCGTGACGCCCGGGCGGCCGGGCTCTACGACGGCGACCTCGAGGCGGTCGAGCGCGTCATGCGCGCCACCACGCAGGTGCCGGTCACCGACGGGCACGGGCTGCGCGACGTCCTCCAGGAGTGGGCGATCCGGCACGTGCAGGCGGAGATGCCGGGCTTCTTCAACAACGCCCGCACGGTGGTCCTCGGCGGCCTCAACCACGCCCGGACCGCCCGGGTGCTGCGGGAGTTCACCTCCAACCTGGAGTTCGCCGACCCGCTGCTGCGCCTGGACCTCCCGGCCAAGATCAACGGCAACCCGGTCCTGGGCATCGCGGCCAACGTCACCCTGTGGCCGATCCGCCGGATGCCCGGTGTGGTGCGCTCGCAGATCCGGGCTCCCGGCCAGCGGCTCAGCAACGCGCTGACCCGCAAGGCCGCACGTGACTGCGACGTCGTCGTAGCGACGTACGACGAGCTGGTCGCCTTCGGCCTCGAGGAGCTGGCCGGCAAGACCGTCGTCACCTCGGCGATCTCCGACGACCGGCTCGCCGAGCTGGCCGCCCGCGGCGTCGACATGGTGCTCGACGCGACCCCGCAGCCGTTCCCGGTCACCGTCTCGGCGGCCGTGCTCGAGGCGATGATGCTGGCCATGGTGTCCGGCTCCGGCCGGCTCACCAACGACGACCTGCTCGACATGATCGTCTCGGCGGGGCTCGAGCCCCGCCTGCTCTACCCCAACGGCCCCAAGCGCAAGAGCCGGTTCGCCTTCGTCATCCACCCGCTGTCGCAGGAGTTCTTCGGACGCGTCGAGCCGCTGCGCACGATCAGCAAGGTCGCGCCCCCGATGGTGATGGACGTCGTGGAGAAGGCGGCGGCCTACTACCCGCCGTTCGTCTACAGCCACGTCACCGGCATCACCTCCCCCACGGGCGCCGAGGCCGAGGGCTGGCTGATCTCGGTCGGGGGCACTCCCCGCGAGCTGATGGCCCACAGCCCGGAGTTCACCTACGCGCGGCTGCTGGACGCCGCCGACATCGCCAAGAAGCTCGGGGCGCAGGTGATGGGGCTGGGCGCGTTCACCAAGGTCGTCGGCGACGCCGGGGTGACCGTCGCCAAGCAGGCCTCGCTCCCGATCACCACCGGCAACAGCTACAGCGCGTCCGGTGCCCTGTGGGCCGCGCACGAGGCGGTCAACCAGCTCGGGCTCGCCGAGGTCGACGAGCAGGGGCGGATCAAGGGCAAGGCGATGGTCGTCGGCGCCACCGGCGCCATCGGCTCGGTGTGCGCCCGGCTGCTCGCGCTCGCCAGCGACGAGCTGTGGCTGGTGTCGCCCGAGACCGCCAAGCTCCTGTCGCTCAAGCACGAGATGGAGCGCGAGCACCCACGCGCCGAGATCCACGTCGCCGCCACGCCCAACGGGCACCTGCAGCACATGGACGTGATCGTCACGGCCACGTCCGGGGCCGGCAAGCGGGTCCTCGACATCATGGACGTCAAGCCCGGCTGCGTGATCACCGACGTCGCGCGCCCGCTGGACCTGTCGGCAGCCGACGTCGCCAAGCGGCCCGACGTACTCGTGGTGGAGTCGGGTGAGATCAAGCTGCCCGGCGACGTACGCATGAAGGACATCGGGCTGCCCCCCGGGGTCGCCTACGCGTGCATGGCCGAGACCATCGCGCTCGCCCTCGAGGGGCGCTACGAGACGTTCACGGTCGGGCGCAACATCGAGTGGGAGAAGGTCAAGGAGATCTACCGCCTCGGCCTCAAGCACGGCATGAAGCTCTCCACGATCTCCGGCGTCAACGGCGTCTTCACCCCCGAGGACATCGACCGGGTCCGCGAGCTCGCGCTGGCCCGCCGGGCGGCCACCGTGTGAGCTTCGCCCGGGCCGGAGGTCACTCCGGGAGCGTCATGCTCCCCAAGGCGACCAGCACGTGCGCCCGCGCGTCACCGTCGAGTGGCTCCAGCGAGTCGTCGATGAGGTGGCGGTAGAACTCCTTCTCGGCCACGAACGC
>JBAZRQ010000313.1:0-3956 GCA_041662925.1 Nocardioides sp.
TCCTCGCCAGCGATCAACACGCGCTCCATCGACATCGACATGTCGAGGGCGCCCAGGACATCGTAGTAGGTTCCGCCGACGGTATCGCAGATGGTGCACCGCGACAGGTAGCCGGCGATCGGATCGCTGACTGTGTACGCCGCTTCCGCGTGGTGCGTGGTGTCGCCGTTGCCGTGCATCGCCAGCACGGCTTCCCACTCGACTTTGCCGTCGTGCTTCGACGAGATGCTGTACTTCTGCACCTTGGTCGCGACGTTGTCGAGGTCGGTGCTGCCAGCGCCGGTGTAGTCGACCTGGAAGTAACAAAGCGCGCCGGTGCCGAACAGCGTACGCACGCGCGCCTGGCCGGTGTCGTCGGCGTGGTAATAGCCGCCGATCGAGATCGTCCGGCCCTTCTTGAGACCGGACGCAATGCGCTCGGCTGCGTCGTCGTATTCGGTGATGTCGAGCTTGATGTTGTTGTGCCCGACGCTGAGCTTGTTCAGCCCGCCGATGATGTTGTAAGTGCTATCATCCGAGCTGCACGAGATGTGCGCGAGATTTCCAGCATAGACCGTCATGGCAAACTCCTGCCGTCGTCAGCGGTCTAGTGGATGGTCTGGTCGATCAGGCCCGACATGGTCATCTCGTAAGCAACCATCCAGCCGCCAGCGAGGTCGGGCGTGTAGGTCTTTTTCAGGCACTTACACTCGACGTTGTCGCCGTTGGTGCCATCCCACAGACCCTCGAGCCACACCGCCGAGCGATTGCTGTACGCGGTGTTGAGGATCGACTGGCCGGCGTCGGAACCATCGGCCAAGCAATTCAGGGTGACGGTGGCCTTCTGGATGCCGCCCGCGACGGTCTCCGCGCCAGCGCCGCCGAATGCCGAGGTATCGATCTTCGCGCGCTCGCAGCCGAAGCCGCTGATCGACTTGCACTGCCCGACGACCTGATAGCCGCTGTCGGTCGTGGCCGAAACCTTGAGGTTGGTGAGATAGCCAGCATAGACCGTCATCGGAGCACTCCTCTACGCCTCGACCTTGCGAAGCCGGACGTTGAAAACGAAACGGAACTGTTTGAAGTCGTTGGACGGCAGCTGCTGCGGCACAGACTGCGAGCACAGGACCGAGTAATACCCGGTCATCGTGAGTTCCTGCGTGTAGTGCAGCAGGTCAATCGCAGTGCCGCGCGCCGTGTCGTAGTCGGTGTTGCGCACCAGCACCTGCACGGCGCTTTCGTAGTCGCTGTTGGTACCGCCGTCGAGAAAGGGCAGCGGCGCCGGGCCGCCGTAGTCGACGACAAAGACTGCGTTGACTGCCTTGTAGGCGTTGCCGGGCGACGCCTGCGCGTTGACGACGTGCTCGGGGCGGTCGAAGATGTTGGTGTTGAGCGTCCACGAGTATTGGGTCGCATACTTGGCGGCAAGGGCCGTGGCTGCGCCGGTCGTGGCGGTCATTTGCGCCGCCCGCGGCCACGCGACTTGCTGCCGCCGGTCGCCACGCCGCTGCCCTGCCATGGATCGGTTGGCGTGGTGGTCTGCGATGCGCCCGCGTTCTGGTCGAATGCAGCCTGGTACAGAGCGCCGAGGTTCTGCTCCATGCCACCGCGGTGCTTGTCGATCGCGTTCTCCAAAAACTTCGGACCCGTGCCGTCGGTGGTCCAGTTCTTCGGGCTCAGGTCTTCGTGGACGGTCACCGCGTAGTCAGCAGCCGGGCCGCCGAAGCCCATCTCGACGACCGGGGAGTTCTCTTCTGGCAGCGTGACGTAGCCGCTCGAGCGCAGCGCCCCGGTGTCCTTGGGCGTCGCCGTGAGCGTGTCCGCGATGATGTTGTTGGCCTCGAGGTAGACCGCGGCGCACGCGGCCTTCATGCCGCGCTCGGTGCACTTTTGAAGCGTCGCCTTCATGGCCTCGAGGCCTTCGATGACAAGCGCCATCAGCGATCCCACTCGTCGTCGTCGTACTGCCCATCGGCGCTGTCGCCGTCGATGCGGAAGCGCGGCTGGACGAGGTCGGTGTCGTCGTCGAGCGTGTCGTTGTCGGCGATGGATGCTCCGCCGACGTAGATGCCTCCGCCAGACGCGACGTTGCTGCCATCCGTCGCTGCCTTGGCGTCGTACTTATCGGCCAGCGCGAGCCACCTGGCGTGCGCGTTGCCGGCCTGGTTGTCGTTGACGGCGTTGGTCCAGTACATCGCCCGCTGCCGGCAGACCTCGGCCGCAGCCTTGTAGACGTTGGGGTAGACAAGCAGGATGTCGGCAACGTCGTTATCGCTGACGTAGTCCGAGTCCGTTGTCGTGGCCCCGGTGAGCCGCCGGACGCGCTGTGTACTCGTGTATGCGGTCATCGGTGGCCACCCTCGCGCGCCTTAGAACGTGAACCAATTACTGCCGTCGCTGTAGAGCCTGACCGAGCCGCCGGCCGTGGTGATCGTGGCAGTGTCGCCGCCGTCGATGTCCTCGGAGCCCTCGGTGCTGATCGTGATGGTCTGGTTGTTCGCGTTGAGCCCGGCGTCGTCGAAGATCAACACGCGGCCCGCCCACATGCCGGCGGTCGGGATGGTGATCGCACTGGTGCCGTGCGCACTGCGCGTGACCGCGATGATGACGTCGTTGTCAAGCACGGTGTACGTCGAGTCGTGCGACTCGGTGACGGGCAGCGTCAGGTGCGAGCGCACCTGTAGCCCGTCGACCGCTAGCCTTCCCTGGATGCGCCTGCTGCCCATGGTGATCCTCGCTGGCTAGAAGAGGTAGCCCCAGGTGTCGACAACACAGGTCGTCGACGTGGTGGCCGAAGTCGTCACGTTCATCGTGTAGATGTCACCCGCGGCGCCGATCGTCGACTGCACGTTGCCGGTCGCGTTCTCGGCGGTCGGCTGCAAAATCATGTAGCCGGTCGCGGCGGTCGGGGCGGTCAGGGTCTTCGCGCCGATCACGTCGTTGTGGGTGCCGCTGGTGAAGCCCCATTGCGCCACGGCGTCGGTCGCCATGTCGAGCGTGCCCGAGCAGCTGCGGATCACGTTCTTGGTGATTATCGCGCTCTTGCCCACGGGCACGGTGTAAAGCACATGCTCGGCAACGCCGCTGACGTCGACGCCAGTGGCGCTCGACAGCAGGTACTCGACGGTGGTCGGCGTGGTGATCGACAGGGTGCCCGCGGCAACCGCGCCGGTAGTGCTGAGACCCAGGTTCGCGGTCAGGCCAGAGCCGTTGATCGTGACGACTTCGGTGTCGGTCGAGTTGACCGCAACCGAGAAATTCATCTCGCTATCCTCGGTCCCGGCAGTGTGGTCGGTCCAGGTGGTGTCAATCTGGCCCGAGTTATGAAGGGTGACGTCGGTTCCGGTCTCCATCTGGAACAGGAGAGCCGCGCCAAGGCCGACCGCGCCAACGCCAGTGCTGTCCACGCTGCGCTTGATGGTCTCTCCAACCATAACCGCGTTGTTGGTCGCGTTGCTGGCGTTGACGATCGGGGAAGCCGTGAAGGTGGCAACGCCGGTCTGGGTCAGGGTGCCGGTGATCTCCGCGTTCGCGTCGACCTCGAGGTCGCCCTCGACGCCCAGCTCGCCGGCGGCGGTGGCGATCGAGAACGACGGGATCGTGCCGTCGTGGATCTGCAGCACGCCCGGCGACGCCAGGGTCATACGCTCGCCGGTGGTGTCGGCAATGCGAACCGAGAAATTCAATTCGCTGTCGGTGCTGGCAACGGCCGAATCGAGCCACGTCGCGTCGATCACAGCAGCCTGGTCGACCGTCGACGCCGTATCGGTCTCGATGTAGAACGCCAGCGACACGCCAGCGCCAGCCGCGCCGACGCCGGTGCTGTTGACGCTGCGGTTCAGCGACAGCGCGTTCAGGACGGTGTTGGTAGCCGCGTCCGTCATGGCGACGCCGGGCGTGGTGGCGAAAGTGACGCCGCTCGTAAAGTACGAAGTGCCGGCCACGTCGACATTGCCGTCGACTTCGAGGTTCGTCTC
>JBAZRQ010000314.1:0-2202 GCA_041662925.1 Nocardioides sp.
TCGATCGAGAACTCCAGCATGAGCACGCCCTCGTCGTACTCGCTGGCGATGCGGTAGCCGGCGTCGCGGAAGATCTGGACCATCCGGTGGTTGTCGGGCAGCACCTCGGCGACGAACCGCTCGACGCCGCGCTCGCGGCCGGCCTGCGCGAGGTGCTCGAGCAGCAGCTGGGCGATGCCGCGGCCCTGGTGCTGGTCCTCGACCAGGAACGCAACCTCGGCCTCACCGGGCTTGACCACATCGAAACGGCCGACGGCGATCATCTGGCCCTGCAGCATCAGCACGAACGCCACCCGGTCGTGGTGGTCGACCTGCGTGAAGCGGGCGACGTCCTTCTCCGAGAGCCTGGGCATCGGGCTGAAGAACCGGTAGTACTTCGACTCGTCGGACACGCGCGAGTAGAACTCGACGAGCAGGTCGGCGTCGTTGGCCGCGATCGGCCGGATGTGGGCGGTGCGTCCGTCGCGCAGCAGGACATCGGCCTCCCAGTGACTCGGGGCGCTGGGTGCTTCCTCGCTGGACACGGCAGGGGTGCTGGTCGGCTCGGCGGTCACTCGGCGAATCTATCCCGAGGACCGTGAACGGCGTGCCCCCTCCGGATGGCCGCGCGGCGCGGGAGACAATGCGCACATGGCCCGCCGTACGACGAAACAGCCGCTCCCCGACGACTTCGAGGAGCACATCCTCGACATCGACGTCGGCGACGAGATGCGGTCGTCGTTCCTCGAGTACGCCTACTCCGTCATCTACTCCCGCGCCCTGCCCGACGCCCGCGACGGCCTCAAGCCCGTCCAGCGCCGGATCCTCTACACGATGAACGAGATGGGGCTGCGCCCCGACCGTGGCCACGTCAAGAGCGCCCGCGTCGTCGGTGAGGTCATGGGCCGGCTGCACCCCCACGGCGACAGCGCCATCTACGACGCGTTGGTGCGGATGACCCAGCCGTTCTCACTGCGGGTTCCGACCGTCGACGGCCATGGGAACTTCGGCTCTCCCGACGACTCCCCGGCTGCCATGCGTTACACGGAGTGCCGGATGGCGCCCGCCGCGGTGGCGATGACCTCCTCGATCGACGAGGACACAGTCGACTTCAAGCCCAACTACGACTCGCGGGAGATGGAGCCGACGGTCCTGCCTGCGGCGATCCCCCACCTGGTCGTCAACGGCACCACAGGCATCGCGGTCGGCATGGCCACCAACTGCGCACCCCACAACCTGGTCGAGGTGGTCCAGGCGCTGCGTCACCTGATCACCCACCCCAAAGCCACGGTCGACGACCTGATGCGGTTCATCCCGGGCCCGGACCTGCCCACGGGCGGCAAGATCGTGGGCCTCGACGGCATCCGCGACGCCTACGAGACCGGCCGCGGGTCCTTCCGGATGCGCGCCAGCGTCCGCATCGAGACGATCGGCCGCCGCAAGGGCATCGTGGTCACCGAGCTGCCCTACGGCGTCGGCACCGAGAAGGTCATCGAGCGGATCAAGACCCTGGTGCAGGGCAAGAAGCTCCAGGGCATCTCCGACATGAAGGACCTCACCGACCGCGAGCACGGCCTGCGCCTGGTGATCGAGGTCAAGAACGGCTTCGTGCCCGAGGCGCTGCTCGAGCAGCTCTACCGGCACACGCCGCTGGAGGACTCCTTCAGCATCAACAACGTCGCGCTCGTCGACGGCCAGCCGCGCACGCTCGGGCTCAAGGAGCTGCTCGAGGTCTTCCTCGAGCACCGCTACGACGTCGTACGCCGCCGCTCGCAGTTCCGCCGCAACAAGAAGGCCGAGCGCCTGCACCTGGTCGACGGCCTGTTGGTCGCGCTGCTCGACATCGACGAGGTGATCCAGGTGATCCGCACCAGCGACGACACCGCGACCGCCCGCGCCCGGCTGATGTCGGTCTTCGACCTCTCGCTCGCCCAGACCGACTACATCCTCGAGATGCAGCTGCGCCGGCTCACCCGGTTCAGCCGGATCGAGCTGGAGAAGGAGCAGCAGGAGCTGCGTCGCGAGATCGAGGAGCTCGACGCGATCCTCGGCGACGAGTTGCTGCTGCGCAAGGTCGTCGGCGACGAGCTGACGGAGGTCTCCAAGACCTACGGCACCCCGCGACGCACGGTGCTCCTGGAGTCGGCCGGCACCACGGTCGCCGCCAGCGCGGTGGCCCTCGAGGTCGCCGACGACCCCTGCTTCGCCCTGATGTCGGCCACC
>JBAZRQ010000314.1:2212-3953 GCA_041662925.1 Nocardioides sp.
AGCGCCGAGGCGGTGGGGTCGGGCGGCGCCCGCACCAACCACGACGTCACCGTCTCCGCGGTGGCGACGACGGCACGCGGCGAGATCGGCGTGCTCACCTCGGCCGGACGGGTGCTGCGGCTCGGCGTCCTCGACCTGCCCGCGATCCCCGCGTCGGCCAACGACCCCAACCTCCAGGGCGGGCTGCCGCTCAGCGAGGTGCTGTCGCTCGGCTCCGACGAGCGCGCGCTCGCGCTGTGCACCCTGACCGCCGACGGTCCCGGTCTGGCGCTCGGCACCCGGCAGGGCACGGTCAAGCGGGTCAACCCCGAGGTCCTCGGCAAGGACGAGTGGGAGGTCATCCGGCTCGAGCCCGGCGACGAGGTCGTGGGCGCGGCCCAGCTGCTCACCGGCACCGAGACTCTCTGCTTCATCACGAGCGACGCGCAGCTGCTCCACTTCGGCGCCGAGGGCGTCCGTCCGCAGGGTCGTGCCGGCGGCGGCATCGCCGGCGTCCGGCTCACCGCCGGTGAGTCCGTGGCGTGGTTCGGCGTCGTCGAGCCCGAGGGCTCGGTCGTCGTCACCGCCTCCGGCTCCTCCACCGCCCTGCCCGGGACCGAGCCGGGGCTGGTGAAGGTCACGCCGTTCACGGAGTACCCGCCCAAGGGCCGGGCCACCGGAGGCGTCCGCTGCCACCGCTTCCTCAAGGGCGAGGACGCCCTGGTCTTCGCCTGGGCGGGCACCGCCCCGGCCCGGGCGAGCGCGGCCAGCGGCTCGCCGGTCGAGCTGCCCGAAGCGGTCGGGCGACGCGACGGGTCCGGCGTCCCGGGCTCCCAGCCCATCGCCGCCTGTGCGGGCCCGCTCACCGCTCGGCTCGCCGTACCGACGTCCACCGGCGCTGTGGAAGGCTGACCGCATGCGTTCCCGCCTGGCTCCACTCGCCCTTGTCGGCGCCCTCCTGCTCTCCGCGTCCGCCTGCAGCGGCGCCGACGCCGACGGTGGCTCCGACGCGTCGCCCGAGGAGGTCCTGGCGACCGCCAAGACCAAGCTCGACGACACCAGCGGTGTGCTGATCACGCTCTCGACCACCGATCTGCCCGACGACGTGACCGGCATCCTCGCCGCGGAAGGGGTCGGCACTCACGCCCCGGCGTTCGAGGGCTCGATCGATGTCTCGATCTCGGCCGGCGACTTCCAGGTCCCGGTGATCGCGGTCGACGGCGTCGTCTACGCCGAGATCCCGCTCAGCCCGGGCATGCAGCAGGTCGACCCGGCTGAGTACGGCGCTCCCGACCCCGCCCAGCTGATGAGCACCGACCAGGGCTTCTCGTCGCTGCTGCCCGAGACCACCGGTCTCGAGAAGGGCGACTCGATCCGCGGGGGCGAGGGCAACAAGGAGGTCCTCACCGAGTACTCCGGCACCGTGCCCGGCTCGACCGTGAAGAACATCATCCCGGGCTCGACCGGCGACTTCGAGGCGACCTACACCGTCTCCGACTCCGGAGAGCTGCGCTCCGCCGTGCTGACCGGTGAGTTCTACCAGGGTGAGGACACGATGACCTACACCATCGAGTTCGACGACTACGGCACAGAGCAGGACATCACGGCCCCGTGACGGGGAGTACGAGCGCAGCGAGTACTCCCCATGGAGCGACGAAGTCGCTCCATGGATCGCCACGCCTGCTGCTCGGCCTCGCCGCGGTAGCCGTGGCGTTCGCCGCCGCCGACACCTACGTCGTCGTGCTTGCGCTGCCCGAGATGG
>JBAZRQ010000315.1:0-3942 GCA_041662925.1 Nocardioides sp.
CGCGTTGGCCTACACGCCGCAGACGCCGTTCCCGGGCTCGGCCGCGGCGGTGCCCGTCGTCGGGACCGCGCTGCTGCTGCTCGGCGGGCGCCAGGGGGTCGCCGCCTGGGGGCCGCAACGAGCCCTCTCGGTGCTGCCGATGCGGATGGTGGGGGACTGGTCCTACTCGTTCTACCTGTGGCACTGGCCGGTGATCATCGTCGCGCGCTACCAGTTCGGGGGGATCTCCGGCTGGCGCGGGCTGGCGGTGCTCGGCATCGCCCTGGCGCTGTCGGCGGCCACCTACTACTGGGTCGAGACCCCGTTTCGCACCCGCAAGTTCTGGAGCAAGCGCCGCGCTCGGGCGCTGCTGCTCTACCCCGCCACGGTCGCGATCGTGCTGCCGTCGGTGGCGGTCGCCGACCACGTCGTGCGGTCCGGGTCCAACGACGGCGGCGCGGCGATCACGGTCACCAACTACGGGCAGGACGACGCGGACGAGCCGCGCCGGTTCAGCGACGACCCGTACGTCGCGCTCGTGCAGGCCTCGGTGCTGGCCGCCGAGAACGAGATGGAGATGCCGGGCGGGCTGCGGCCCAGCCCGCTCGACCTGAACGACAGCGTCGCCTCGGTGGACGACTGCCCCTACTTCGACATCAAGACCAAGGACCTCGAGCTGTGCCCGCGTGGGGACACCGACGGGGACAAACAGCTGGTCCTGATCGGTGACTCCCACGCCCGCCAGTGGATTCCGGCGCTGGAGCAGATCGCCGAGGAGCACGGCTACGTCGCCTACTTCCTGGTGCGCGAGGGCTGCCCGGCCGCGGACGTGGTCGCGTGGAAGAAGACCGGAGGCGGGTCGGTCGGGTGCACAGAGTTCCAGGACTGGGCGGTCGAGATGGTCCAGGACCTCGAGCCCGAGCTCACCGTGCTCGCCACGGACGCCAACGAGCGCGGCTTCGCCGACGCCGAGGGCAACCAGGTGGGTGACGACGCCGGGATCGAGGCGATGCTCGAGTCGGGCCTGGTGGACACCATCGAGCAGGTGAGTCCTTCGAGTGGCAAGACCGTGGTCATCGGCGACCCGCCGATCCACACGGTCAGCCCCGTGGAGTGCATCACCAAGGACGACCCGACCCTGCTCGGCTGCCTCGCGCCGCCCGAGGAGCGGTCGATCCGGATGATGCGGGCCACCGAACGCGCCGCCAAGACCGCCGGCGCCGACTTCATCTACACCGCCGACTGGTTCTGTGCCCGAGACCTGTGCCCGACGGTGATCGGCCAGCTGATCACGCACCGCGACGAGGAGCACATCACCGTGGACTACGCGGAGTACCTGGCGCCCGAGCTGGCCCGGCTGATGGGCATCACGCCCGCCGAGTGAGCCGGCGTCAGCCGGTCACATCATGTGGCCGTGTCCCCGCCAGGACGCGTCGAACCACTCGCGCAGCCAGCGGGTCATCGTGACGATCTCGCGGTGCTGCTCGTCGCGGATGGCGCCCGCCAGGTCGGCCACCTCCGAGTGGACGTCGTCTCCCGACATCAGCAGGTGCTGCGACATCATCACCGCCATCATGTGGTGGCCGACCATGTCCTCGAGGAAGGTGCGGTCCAGCTCGTCGCCCTCCAGGCTCGCGAGGTCGCGCATCATCGGCTCGTAGTCAGCGGGCCCGGCGTCGGGGTACCACCGGTCGAGCCAGCCGCGCATCAGCTCGATCTGGGCGGTCTGGCTCTCGACGATCGACGTACCCAGGTCGCGCAGGTCCGCCCGCTCCGACCTGGCCAGCTCCCGCGCTGCGGTCACGGCCTCCTCGTGGTGAGCGACCATCTCCACGAGGTAGGCCGACTCGCTGGCGGGCACCGAGCCGGTCATCCGGTCGCCCATGCGGTCGCCCATCATCGACATCCCCCGCCCGTCGCGGCCCATCATCGGGAAACGGTCGTCGTCACTCGGCAGGGTGAACGCGGCCGTCGCCAGGACGACGGCGAGGACGACGGCAGCGGCCGCCGCCACGAGCACACGCTTGGTCATGGCTGCCTCCAATGGCTGCCCCCGCAGGGGACAGCTACAGGCTCGCGTGTGGCCGTGCGTGCGGCCCAGAGTCCGGGGCCGTGGAGGGCCGGGACCTTGGTCCCGGCCTCGTCGTGATGATGAGTACCCCCGGCAGGATTCGAACCTGCGCTTCCGCCTCCGGAGGGCGGCGCTCTATCCCCTGAGCTACGGGGGCTCTTGGGTGCGGCACGACCTTACAGGCGCAGTCGGCGTGGGGTGAAACCGGTTCGGAGTCACGCACCCCACGCCGATAGTCTGGGCCGGTGACCCCTGAGCAGCTCTCCACCGCGATCGTCGATGTCCTGACGACCCTGTCCGACGAGGGTGCGATCACCCTGCCCGACGGTGTCCCGACGACGGTGACGGTGGAGCGACCCCGGCAGAAGGGTCACGGCGACTACGCCACCAACATCGCGATGCAGCTGGCCAAGAAGGCCGGCATGAACCCGCGGGCCTTCGCCGAGCTGGTCCAGGGACGTCTCGCCGCGGTCGAGGGCGTCGCCGGAGTCGAGATCGCCGGGCCCGGCTTCCTCAACATCACCGTCGAGGCCGGGGCCCAGGGCATCCTCGCCCAGCAGATCGTCGCCGCCGGTGCGTCGTACGGCACGTCGGACGCGTTCGCCGGCGAGAAGATCAACCTGGAGTTCGTCTCTGCCAACCCCACGGGCCCGCTCCACATCGGTGGCGTGCGGTGGGCGGCGGTGGGCGACGCGCTCGGTCGGGTCTTCTCCATGACCGGGGCCGAGGTCACGCGGGAGTACTACTTCAACGACCACGGCGCCCAGATCGATCGGTTCAGCCGGTCGCTGCTGGCGAGCGCCAAGGGCGAGCCGGCCCCGGAGGACGGCTACGGCGGCCAGTACATCCACGACATCGCGCGCGCCGTCATCGAGAAGCGGCCCGACGCGCTCGAGCTGCCGCCCGCGGACGCGCTCGAGGCCTTCCGGGCCGAGGGCGTCGACATGATGTTCGCCGAGATCAAGCAGAGCCTTCACGACTTCGGAGTCGACTTCGACGTCTACTTCCATGAGGACGAGCTGCACAAGAGCGGTGCGGTCGAGCGGGCGGTCGCGCGGCTCACCGAGCTGGGCAACACCTACGAGCAGGACGGCGCCCTGTGGCTCTCCACCGAGAAGTACGGCGACGACAAGGACCGGGTGGTCATCAAGTCGGACGGCGAGGGCTCCTACCTCTCCGGTGACCTTGCCTACTACCTCGACAAGCGGGAGCGGGGCTTCGACCGCTGTTTCATCATGCTCGGCGCCGACCATCACGGCTACGTGGGCCGGATGATGGCGATGTGCGCCGCGTTCGGTGACACCCCGCACGAGAACCTCGAGATCCTGATCGGCCAGATGGTCAACCTGGTCCAGGACGGCGAGCCGCTGCGGATGTCGAAGCGGGCCGGCACGGTCGTCACGATCGACGACCTCGTCGACGCGATCGGGGTCGACGCGTCGCGCTACGCCCTGGCTCGCTACAGCTCCGACTCGACCATCGACATCGACCTGGGTCTGTGGACCAAGCAGTCCAGCGACAACCCGGTGTTCTACGTCCAGTACGCGCACGCCCGGGTCGCGTCGATCCTGCGCAACGGCGCCCAGCTGGGTCTCGAGCCCGCCGGCGACGAGTTCGACCCGGCGCTGCTCTCCGACGAGAAGGAGGGCGAGCTGCTCCGGGCGCTCGCTGACTTCCCTCGTGTCATCACCGCTGCCGCCCAGCTGCGCGAGCCGCACCGCGTGGCCCGCTACCTCGAGTCGCTCGCCGGGCACTACCACCGGTTCTACGACAACTGCCGGGTGCTGCCGATGGGCGACGAGGAACCGAACGACCTGCACCGTGCCCGGCTGCTGCTGGTCGCCGCCACCCGCACCGTGCTGGCCAACGGGCTCGCGCTGCTGGGTGTCTCC
>JBAZRQ010000316.1:0-1481 GCA_041662925.1 Nocardioides sp.
GGCCTGGGTGCGGCACTCGGCGGCCGCGGTGGTGCTCATGAGCACCATCAGGGTGGCCAGGATCGGCATGCCGACGAGGATGATCAGGAGGGGCAGCCCGGCGAGCAGCAGCTTCTTCACCACAGATCAGTCCCGAGGGTGCTTATGTTCCGGCTGGAATCGTCAGAATTCATCGGAACTTCTAACCGATCTCTATGCATGACGATTCGACGGCCCGGAAATTGGGACCGTGAACCGCGTTTGTGCAGGTGGGACAGGTTCGTTGTTGATTTGATGATTCATTGACGGATACTCACTCTCGCTGACGGTTTTGCTGTACCGTCGACGCATGGTCGGTCACTGTGAACTGAGGTTCCGGTGAAGCTGGTCGCGCTGACGGGCGGCGCGGCGGAGCTGGGTTTGGCCACGGCGCAGGATGTCGAGGACTTCGAGCAGGAACTGGTCGACCAGCACGCACTGGCGATGGCGGCCTCGGGGTTGAGCGACGGCCACATCCGCAACAGCCGCGCGATCGTGATCGAGTTCGCGCGATCCCTGGCCGTCCCTTTGTGGGAGGCGACCTGCGAGCACGCCGACACGTTCTTGGCCGAACAGCGGCGCTTGGGCCGTAGCGTGTCGACGCGTGCAGGCAAGGCGGGCACGTTGGCGTTGTTCTACGAGTTCGCCATCGCCCGCTACGAGGGCACGATCCGCCAGGCGACCGGCGTCAGCATCGAGCAGCCGATCGATGAGTACAACCGACAGTCCGGCAACTCGCGGGGCAAGGTGCGGGTGCCGCCAACCGATGAGGAGATCGAGGTCCTGTTCGACGCCTGGCGTCGGTCGGTTCCGCAGGCATGCCGATACCTGCCGGCGGCCCGGGACTACTTCGCGGCCTCGCTGTGGCGCCGAGTCGGCCTGCGGATCAACGAGACCGTCATGCTCGACATCCGCGACTGGCGCCCCGACCTGGGCGGATTCGGCAAGCTCCATGTGCGCTTCGGCAAGGGCGCCCGTGGTCGTGGTCCCAAGCCACGGCTGGTGCCCGCGATCAACGGCGCGGCTGAGCTGATCGACTGGTGGCTGGCCGAGGTGCGCCCGCGGTTCGGGCCCGACTGGGCCGACCCCGACGCACCGCTGCTGCCCTCGGAGCGAATCGACCGCGACCTGGAGCGGTGCCGGCGGGTGCGCGCTGATGTGCTGCGAAGGACCTTGACCAGCCAGGTCGATTGTTGGCTGCCAGCCTGGTCGGGTCGCATGTCGCCGCACGTGCTGAGGCACTACTGCGCCTCCTCGCTGTATGAGGCTGGCATGGACATCAAGGCCATCCAGGAGTTGCTTGGCCACGCCTTCTTGTCCTCGACGTCGGGATACGTGCACGTGCGCAGCGACCACGTCGAGCGCGCCTGGAACAACGCCAACCACCGAGTCGAGGCCCGCCTCGGCCTCGACATCTGAACCCGTACCGATCCGACTGAATGACGAGCCGAGAAGGAGGACCA